>JABMOJ010000492.1 GCA_013204195.1 SAR86 cluster bacterium | reverse complement strand
GCCTGGGAGGTACCAATCAACCGGGGTAACAGCCAGCTGCCCGCGCCGGTATCTGGGACCAAACCTCGATGGGCAAAATTCCAGGCAAACCGCGCTCGAGTAGACGCGATACGGATATCACACTGGCTGGTGAATTCCGCGCCCATACCAACAGCAGGCCCATCGATGGCGGCAATAACAGGTTTAGGGCAGGAGACGATAGGCCACCAACGAGACTTTTCCGTGGCAGAGCCACGCAAACCACGGGTCTCACCAGGTATCGTATCCAGGTCAGCCAGGTCTGTGCCGGCGCAAAATGCACCCGCGGTACCCGTCAGAATCACCACTCGAACCTCATCGTCGGCACCAGCCCGAGCCATGGTCTCAATGAAGTCGCCGAGCATCGCATAGGTCATAGCATTGCGCTTTTCAGGTCGATTGATGGTCACTGTCGCAATACTGTTTTCCACATTGTAGAGAATCCAGTCATTCATGCGCTTATCTCCTTTGCATCAAGAATTGTAAACTCACGGCACCCAGGTGCTTGATGTGTTAACTCAAGCCATCGACAGGAATACCTGCACCATGCACGGCGCCGGCATCTGGCGATGCGAGGAAACCAATAACGCTGGCAATTTCAGCCGGCGTGACCCATTGAGAATAATCTGCACCAGGCATGTCCTGACGGTTTCGCGGTGTATCAATCAAGCTTGGCAACACGCAATTGACGTTAATGTTATGGCCACGCAGTTCCTGCGCCATGCTTTCCGTGAGTCGCAAAACAGCGGCCTTGGAGGCAGTATAAGCCCCCATCATTGCCCCACCACCCAGTGCTGCTCGCGCGGCCACATTAACCACTTTGCCAGCGCCACCGGCTAACATGGCCGGCACTACCGCCGCACTCATATTCAGAATCGAGCGGGCATTAAGGTCGAACAAAAAATTCCAGGTTTCATCGGAGGTATTGTGGACCGGATCACCCATCAGGAAACCGCCAGCGGTGTTACATAAAATATCCACTGCGCCGAATCGAGCCTGGATTGTTGCCACGGCCTCGGCGCAACTGCCACGCTGGGTCAGGTCACAACTGACCAGACAGAGATTCTCGTCAACAGCGGGAAAAGCCTCGTGAAGGACCTCAGCACTGATATCCAGAACGCCCACTTGGGCACCACGAGCGCTGAACCAGCGGACGACTTCACGGCCTAGCGCACCGGCACCGCCGGTTACAATCACAGTCTTGTTAGCGAACATAAGATGCCTCTGTCGGTGATCGACTACAGTGTGAAGAACTCCGCACCCCGGTATCGGTTTTGATTAGCCGGTCCCGAAGATCCCCTTGAACAAATAGAAAAACAAAATCGACAGGCCAGCGCCGGCGGGCAGGGTCACCAGCCAGGAAACAAAAATTGTCCCGACAACGCGCAGGTTCAACGCTGAAATACCACGGGCCAGTCCGACGCCTAACACCGCCCCCACCAGGGTATGGGTCGTCGATATCGGTAAGCTCGCACCTGAGGCAACCACCACCGTTGCCGCAGCGGCAAGTTCTGCGGCAAAGCCGCTACTGGGGGTTAGCTCCGTAATATGCGTGCCAATGGTCTGTATCACGCGGTAGCCATAAAGTGCCAAGCCGGCGACAATACCACCGCCACCCAGCAACAGAATCCAGCTGGGGGTTGCCGACTTGGCCCCCACCACGCCACCACTTTCAATAATACTATTGACCGCAGCCAGCGGACCTATCGCATTCGCGACATCATTTGAACCATGAGCAAAGGCCATAGCACAAGCTGTAAACAGCATCATAACCGCAAAAATTTTCTCGACGTTGACCAGATCCAACTGATCAGACTTCGCAACACGTTTGACGCGCGAAAGCCCAAAAACACCCAACCCGACGATCAGCAATGCCACGCCAGCGGAGTAGACCAGGGACTCTTCGAAGCTGATATGTAGGCCCACATGTTTCAACCCTTTGGTGAGCGTCACCATGGATATCATATAGCCGACAAAGAACACATAAATGGGTAAATAACGCTTGGCCGCCACGAAAGCGTCAGGGGCGCCGAATATAAAACGACGAATGCTCAAGGAAATCACGAAGGCAAAGGTGCCAGCGATCACCGGCGAGACCACCCAACTGGAAACGATTTCACCCACCTTGCCCCATTGAACGGCATCAGTGGATATGCCCACCGAGGCGAAACCAACGATCGCGCCAACAATCGTGTGCGTTGTCGAAACTGGCCAACCGTAAGCAGAGGCAATCAGCAGCCAGGTGCCCGCCGCCAGCAATGACGCCATCATCCCATAGACCAACAACTCTGGGTCTGTCGCCAGCAGCCCTGGATCGATAATACCTTTACGAATAGTCGAGGTCACCTCACCGCCGGCAAGATAGGCACCGGCAAACTCGAACACCATCGCGATAATAATGGCTTGTTTGATGGTGATCGCCTTTGAGCCCACCGAGGTCCCCATGGCATTGGCCACATCATTGGCACCCACGCCCCAGGCCATAAAAAAGCCAAATATTATTGCTAGCAGCAGCAGCGTACTGCCGTAATCTTCTATTACGCCCATAGGATCACACCTGATAATTCATGTTAATACGGTTTCTAAGCGGCGATAGTTAGCGCGCGATGAGATATAGCATTCGATTGCCCACGGTCTGAGATTTATCGGCTAAATCGCCGATCCATTCGATAAGACGGTATAAAAACATGACATCAACGGGATCCAGGCTTTTCTCTAGACTGTACAGCAGCCGGGTCAACTCAGCCTCTTTGATATCTGCCGCATGCTCAACCGCATCTAGACGAGCAATCATGGCTGACACCAACTCCACTTCCTTGCCACTGAAGCCGGTGGTAATCAGCTCATCCAACTCATTGAGCGCTTCCAGTGCGACATTCGCGGGTTTTACCGCGGCTTCAACCAGCGCCGTCATGGCAGGGGCCAGCGCGGCAGGAATGGCCATCCGCCGACTGGATGTCAGTCCGACAATATGCTTCGCCAGGTTCGCGATCCTGTCTTGGGCCTGGAGCAGTTCAAGCAGGTCAGAGCGTGAGACGGGCATAAACAGGCTGCGCGGCAGGCTTAAGCGAATCTTGCGCTTGATATCATCGGCTTCATCCTCAAGGTCATTGATATGCGCACCCAGAGTGGTTGCCTGATCCCAATCGCCCGCGATTACTGCGGCCATATAGCCTTGCACCTCGGTCGCGGCTTGCGCTGCGACCTTCATGTGCTCCTGCATAGGCGCGACGGGGCTTCGCGAAAACAATTGATTAAATAGCGGACTAATAGCCATAACGTTATCCGGAATAAGTTGCTAGGCATTATAGGCAAGAATGACCAACAATAAACCCTGGAATGGCTTTTAAAATGCCGCTGGCAAACCTCTACAGCCTTAACTCACAGAACGCTTAACTTGCCAGGCAGTCAATGCCTCATGGGCGGCCACCGCCCCGGCCATACCGGTATCGGTCCGAGCCGCCAACTCCACCACATAACCGTTGGGATCACGAAAATAGATTGAGTGGATAAAACCATGATCGGCAATGCCACGGGTGTCGATGCCAGACTGACGGCCTTTCTGGAACATGGCATGCAAGGTCTCATGATCCACGGCGAGCGCCAGGTGCAAGTCGAAGTCGTGCTGTGGCTTGAAGTCAAAGGGTTGCTCAGGATCTTCAAAGAAGGCGATACAGGCGCCATCTTGCATTTGGTAAAAGCTGTGCAGAACACCCGTCGCACGACCCGTCTGAGTCAGATCAATTTCAAAGGCCTCAACCAGGGGCAAACCGAGGAAGTCTTCATAGAATTGCCGGGTCTGTTCGGAATCACGGCAACGATAAGCCGCATGGTCGAGTCCTTGAATTTTCGCCACACTGAACCTCCAAATGGAAAATTATAAAGGCGACATAACATCACTGGTTTGTCGCACTTTGATCTGCGATACCTTACGAATTACTGGGTTATTGTACCGGCATTGTGGTATAAACTGCGCCCTTATGAGCGATGAAACCAAACATTCAACAGAACCCCAAAGCCGCGAGCGCTGGCTTGACGGTATGGCTGTCATTCTTTCCGGCACTTGCATGGTCCATTGCCTGGTGTTGCCGCTGTTAGTGACCGTATTTCCCATCGTTCAGGGCAGCCTACTGGATGAGCAACAATTCCATCTGGTCATGCTGCTGCTGATTCTCCCCACCAGCCTAATCGCCCTGACCATCGGCTGTCGCAAACATAAAGACCGCCTGACCCTAGTCCTGGGCACCATTGGCTTGAGCGTTTTAACCTTCACTGCCCTGTTCGGCCACGACGTCTTTGGCTATCAAGGCGAGCGTATTGTCACCACCCTCGGCGGCCTGGTCCTCGCCCTGGCGCATATCCAGAACTTCCGTTGTTGCCGCACCGTTGACTGCCAGCACGACTAATCAGCACGACTAATCAGCACCACCTCAGCACCACATCAGCAGTTATTATCGATAACGCCCCTTAGCCTCATCATAGGCTGACCTCGTCGTGGGCTGTGCGCCATGAGCCACTGAAGGCTTCAGACTTAGGCGCTAAAACCCAGCAAGGCCTCGTAAAAGCCGATCATCAGCGAGACGGTCGGGCCCGCAATTCGAACCTCGCCTTCGGTGAAAGAGTAGTGTGCTCGCTCTGGTCGATGCCAGGTTAACGCGTAGTTCGCGCTGTCCAGCGCCCGCGCCAGCGACACCTCATAGATTTCTGCCACTTCCTGCGGATTTGCCAACACCTGATAAGGCGGCTGAATCAAGCCCACCACGGGGGTAATCCGATATCCCGCCTGAGTGTAGTAATCGCCAAGAACCCCCAACACCTCAATGTCCGCTGTGGCCAGATCGATTTCTTCGCGAGTCTCGCGCAACGCAGTCTCAACCAAGGACTCATCGACGGCATCAACTCGACCACCGGGGAAACAGATATGCCCCGCGAATCGAATCTGTGCCTGGCGCCGGGTCACGAGTAGAGTCGGACCCGCAGCATGATTAATAATGGGCAACAAAACCGCCGAGGGCTTTGCTCTCTGACGAACCCCTTCAGAAACACGCTCCTCGACATGGGGATTGCGCAACTCAGGCTGGCCGACCTGCGCCATGGCAGCGGCAAAATAAGCTCGAATCAGCCCCACATCCGCTGCCAGCGGCGGATGTTTGAGGCCAGCAGCATCAGTAGAAGTGTTGTTCATGGGTTATGCAGCGCTCACAAGTGGGCTTGCAACTCCTTATAGCCGATAAGATGGATGCCCGCATCGAGAATATATTGCTTCAGCGCCGGGTCGCGCCAGGCAAGATAGTCCGCATGCCTTGAACCAGGTCGCTCATGATCGATGGCCAGCAGTTCCTCGCTCATACAAGCCGGATGAAACAGGAGATGGCTCAAGCCTGGTTTGATACCATCGATCAACTGCCGATAAAACGCCGACTTGTCGTCGAGCGGGATCAAGGTCTCAATCAAAATCTCATCCAGGGTGGGCACCTGCTCTCGGTCAATCTTCTCCAGCACCTGCAGATAGTCATCTGCCATCGCCGCTCGATCAATGCCGGCCAGGGTCGCTCGCGTCATATTCGGCAAGAACGCAACCAGCCTGTATTCCTCTGCAAGCGCGAGGTAATCTGCCAGAAATTTAGGATGCACCACGCTGCCCATATGGGTATCGATATGGGTGAAGGGCACGCCGGTCGCCAACGCTGTTTCGATTTGCGCGCGCATTTCCGCTCTGGCAGCATCAACCGTCACATGGCGAATCGCATCTTCTCGCGTGCGCCACAGATAGCCTTGTTCATCTAACAAGCCAGACGCCCGATCGCGGGTACTGAGCGCCGCCCAACGAAATGTCGGGTATTCGCAGGTCAAGGTCAGATGTATTCCCACATCGTAGGCCGGCTGCTCCTGAACCCGGGCCACAGCTTCCTGAAACCAGGGACCATTCACCAGGATCGAACCACAACTCGCGGCCCCCACATCCAGGCACTCAAAGCCCGCCACATTCGCGGCATGGCTAAAGCCTAAATCATCAATATGGGTGATTAACACCCGGTCAGCAGGCCCGTAGCCCATCTTGGCGAGGAAACCATTCATGCGATCGACTCCTTTGGCCTAGGCACCTAGCAGGGAGAATACCCCATGACTGTCTACCTGAGCCGCCAGACCACAGAACTCACGCTGGGTCATGTCTTCGATCAGCGCCGCATTATCGGTATTTGCCCAAACACGCTCTCCAGCAGCCGTCAAACAGGCTGCATGACCCTTGGCCGG
>JABMOJ010000491.1 GCA_013204195.1 SAR86 cluster bacterium | reverse complement strand
GAGAATGCCCTCGGCCTGAACATGGAGTCGGCTTGTCTGAATGTCATTCGAGACACACGATATAAGTATGTGCACTTCGCCGACTTGCCCTGCTTGCTATTCGACCTGCAAAATGATCCGGGGGAACTGGAAAATATCGCGCCGAACTCACCAGCCATCGTCGCTGAATATGCACAGAAGCTATTGAGCTGGCGCCTAAAAACCACTGACAAAACGTTGACACACCTGCAGATCAGTCGGACTGAAGGTTTGAAAAATATGACGGGTGAAAGATGATTAGTTGGCCAGACCTCACCTTAACAACCAGGCTTCGTGCCACCATATATTAACCGTTAGAATGAAATAGTCGAGAATTCCGCACTAGGCATTTATTTTTCAACAGAGCCTGGCGCAACTCGAACACCGTACAGTGCTCAGAGCGCCTCAAACACCCTGGCACTGGTTTATGCAGGCGCAGCTGCTTATATTAAGACCCTTGATACGGGAGCCACAACGATGAACCTGAATCACCACTTCAACATTACCCCCCTTGATGCCAGCTTTGGCGCCCAGGTCACCGACCTGGATCTGGCCAACCTCGATGATACTGGGTTCACCAGCCTTTACTCAGCCTGGCTCGAGTACGCCTTACTGGTATTTCCTGGCCAGCATCTCAGCCACCAAGCCCAGATTGATTTTGCTCGACGCTTTGGCGAACTGGAATTCGATCTGGCACCGATCAGTAATGTCAGACGCGATGGCAGCGTCCGGCAGGCAGATGGCAGCGATGATGTGGTGAAGGTACTGGTGGGCAATATGGGCTGGCATGCCGACAGCACCTATATGCCAGTGCAGGCCAAGGGCGCTGTGTTTACTGCGCACACTGTGCCCGCCAAAGGCGGCCAAACCGGCTGGGCCGATATGCGCGCCGCCTATGCGGCGCTAGACGATACCTTACGGGCCCGAGTCGATGGCCTGAGCGCGCACCACTCGCTGCACTATAGTCAGGCAAAAATCGATGGCACGCCGAACCAAAATGGCAGCTATAGCGGCTATGGACTGCACGATTTGCCACCACCACTGCGTCCATTGGTCAAAGTTCATCCTGAGACGGGTCGCCCAGCACTGCTGATTGGCCGCCATGCCTACGGCATTCCCGGCCTCAGCGAAGCTGAATCAGAGGCATTGCTGGAGACCCTGGTGACCTTTGCCTGCCAAGCACCCAGGGTCTATCACCATCAGTGGGCAGCGGGGGACGCGGTCATCTGGGATAATCGCTGCCTGTTGCATCGCGCTTGTCCCTGGGACATGACGGAACCGCGAGTCATGTATCACTCGCGGATTGGTGGTGACCCGGCGTCAGAGGCTGCAAAGGATCACACGCCTACATAAACAGGCAGGTCGCCCGCAGTTCGATGGACGAGCGACCGGGCTCGCCGAGGTTGACCTGGGGGTCCGCAAAGGCTGAGTGGGGGGTCCAGTAGGGTTTGTCGGTACCGAGGCGGTCGCTGTCATAGGTGCGAAAGGCCACCACCTCATCGCGATGCATATTCGGAAAGCCATACCATTGGTGCTGATCTTTGACCTGCGGCGGGGCGATCCCTAAGGTTTCAAAGTTAATCCCGCCACCGGCGTAGTCTTCTACCAATGAGGGCCGAATATCTGCCTGCGGTACCGTTCGAGCATCACAAAAAGCTAAGGGTAAATCCATTTTCTCGGCACCCACGTTCCGCCAAAATTGCAAAATCAGCAAGCGCCTGGCACGGCCAACATCCTCGCCGCGAATGCCCGCCTGTCGTAAACTATCAAGTGTTTGCGCATCATCCATCAAGTAGCGCGAGCGGATAAGATCGCCATAGCTGGCGGCAAAGTCTGAATGCACGGAGCGGATCGGCGCGAGATCTGGATGCAGACTCGCCTGTTGCGGGTTGCGGAGGATATGGCTACCCACTAGGGCATGGTCACAGCCCGTCAATTGCCGGGCCAGCAACGCAATCTCAGCGTAGTGAATCTCCGTAATTTCCTGGTCCTGCCAATGCTGCACCTGACTCTGGTGGGCCAATAGCTCAAAACCACAGTCTTGCCAGGTTCCTGCAAAGGTCTGTCGTCCGTCTCGAATAGCCACGTTGACGATGACAGGCTCAGCAAAGGACCGGTCAACATAATTCAGGTCCGCCTGACAGAATAAGGGTTGTTGTTGGGTCGTCATGTGTTTCCCCTTGGGTTAGTACTTAACAGCACGGCATCATCCGGCCTGTCACCAGACTTATCATCGCGTCAAGAAACATTCCGCTCTCGACCGGCCCAGTAGGGTTTGCGCAGTTCGGTTTTCAGAATTTTGCCCGATGGATTGCGCGGAATCGTCTCCATCCAGTCAACGGAGGTCGGGCATTTATAGGCTGCAAGCCGCTGGCGACAGTAGGCATAAACATCTTCCTCTGTCAGCGACGGATCTTGACGTGTGACAATCGCTTTCACCGTTTCACCCCAGCGCTCACTGGGAATGCCGATGACTGCCGCATCGGCAATGCCGGGGTGGCTCATCAGGGCGTTCTCGATCTCAGCAGGATAAATATTTTCACCCCCAGAGATGATCATGTCTTTCACCCGATCATGAATAAACAAAAAGCCCTCTTGCAGGTAGCCCGCATCGCCAGACTTGAACCAGCCATCAGCATCAATACACTCTGCCGTGGCCCCATCATTACGCCAGTAGCCCCGCATAATTTGCGGGCCCTTGATACAAATTTCACCCACTTCACCGTCTGGCAGTACCGCGCCAGTGAGTCGATCCACAATTCGCAATTGGTGACCGACCACAGCTTTTCCGCAAGAGCGCAACAAGCTTGCCCGTGGACCACCTGGGTCATGGTCTTCAGGCATCAGAATCGTAATGCCCCCCGTAGTTTCTGTCAGGCCATAAACTTGGTAAAACCGCGCCTTAAAGGTCTTCATTGCGGCAACCAAAACTTCTTCAGTAACGGGTGAGGCGCCGTAGGTAATTGACTCCAAGCTGCTGTAGTCAATGTCCTGAACATTCGGCTGAGCCAAGAGGAACTGCATCACCGCCGGTACAAAGATCGTATGAGTGACACGAAATGCCGGGATGACTCGAAGAATTTCCTGCAGGTCCACATCTCGCAATAGAATTGAAGTTGCGCCGCTGAACACACCAATGACACCCCAGCCGCTACCCGAGATATGAAACAGCGGCATACACACCAGATTAACGGTCGTCGGCGAAAAATTCAGGGCCCCAAGACCTTCACTCATCAGGGAGATCATATTGTTGTTTGTGGTTTCAACGCCTTTCGGCAGGCCAGTGGTGCCGGAAGTATATAGCTGGTAACAGGTGTCCTCAGGTGCTACGGGCACATTCGGGTCATCCACGGCTTGGCCAGCAAGCCATTGTTCGTAACTGGGATATCCCGAATCTCCAGGGTCACCAATGACCACGATTTGATCGAGATTCAAGGTCATCTGCGCCAGATGACCCAGAAATTCATCACCTATCAGTAGCACCCGAGACTCACTGTGATTGAGTATGTACTCCATCTCAGGAGGCGCCAGGCGCCAGTTCACAGCCACTGACACCGCGTTGAGCTTGGTTACACCAAACAAGGTGGTGAAATATTCCGGCGTGTTCTTATGCAGGTAAGCCACGCGGTCCTGCTCACCGACCCCCATACCGCGCAGCGCGTTGGCACACTGACAAGCTTCAATATCTAGCGCCTCATAGGTCCATTGTCGATCGTCAGCGGAGTAGATCAGTGCCACTTTGTCTGGTCTCAGGGACCGTTGCGTTCGCGTGATATCGCTCAAGGTCTGGATCGTCATTCGTATTCTCCCTGTATGGCTTGGCCGTCACTCAACATCTCAGTCAACAGTGGGCTGACTGTCTTCAAGCTTGAGTGTAGCTAGATCACAGGGGTTGATACAACTTCCCCTAGTTCAGCACATCACCAGCGAGTAGCACCTCAGCCAAACTTTCTCGCGTAAAGTGATAATGTTCACCGCAAAACTCACAGCCCATCACCACCTCTGGCATATCGGCAAACAGACTGTCGACTTCGTCCTTGCCCAGTAAAACTAGTGCATTCGCCGTTCTGGCCGCTGAGCAGCTACAGCTGAAATTCACCGGACTTGGCGACTGAACCCGGATCGGCTCTGCGGCATACAGCCGCTGCAGAAAAGTCTCAGCAGCAAGATCAAGCAGTTCTTCGGGGCGGGTGGTATCCGCGAGAATAACCGCATGCTCCCATTGCCTTACTCGCGCCTCAGGATCCATGACTAGCTGGCGCGGTAATTGTTGAAGCAGCAGACCCCCGGCTCGCTGACTATCGGCGGACAACCAAATTTTGGTCATCAGCTGCTCCGATTGCTGAAAGTAATACTCTAGGCACGCCGCCAGGCTAGCGCCCGTGAGCGGCACCAGGCTTTGATAACTTTTGCCCACGGCCGGTTCAACCGTCATCACCAAGGTACCTTCCCCGAGCAGTGCCGCAAAATCCTGTCCGTCAACGGTCTCACCCAGGCGGGCGATACCCCGGATACTGCCATCATGGCGGCACTCCGCCACCACCACTTTCAACTCACCATTGCCACGAGCTTGCAAGACCAGACGACCATCGAACTTAATGGTACTGCCCAACAACACGCTGGCGGACAGAAATTCGCCCAACAGACGCGCAACCGCGGGGGGATAATCGTGACGTGCCACTACCCCTTGGAAGCTAGCATCGAGCTGAACAATTTCACCGCGGATATCGGTGTCATCAAAAAGAAATCTCTGCGAATAATCTGACATCCTGTACGGCACCCCAACTGGCATAAGTCCTCACACGACAGGCATCTGTCGGCCAAGGCTGAATTGATAGCCGCAAGTATACCATTACGGTCTTCGCAGCATCACCATGGCAGTCATTGACGCGACTCTACTCATCGACCCAACAACAGGGTATCTTTAGTCCAAACAACCTTAGACTTGGAGGAATACAGCAATGAACTTTGAATTCTCGGAGGAACAAAACCTGCTACGGGAACAGACCCGCGGCTTTCTCAAGGATTTCTGTTCGCCCAAGGTGGTGCGTGCATCACTGGAGGCCAACGCGCCCTTTAACGCGGAGTTATGGCGCAAGGTCGCCGAGATGGGCTGGACCTCCACCGTGATTCCCGAGGAATACGACGGTCTCGGCCTGAGCTATCTGGAATTATCGGTTATCGCCGATGAACTCGGCCGGGCCATGGCGCCCCTACCCTTTTCCTCCAGTGTCTATCTCGCCACAGAAGCCATTCTAGCCCAGGGTTCGAAAGCCCAAAAAGAAGCCTGGTTGCCCCGGTTAGCCTCGGGCGAATTAATTGCCACCTTCGCGATGGCTGAAACTCACGGCCAGGTCTCACCGAAAAACCTCACCACGACAGTCACCGGCGACAAGATTCATGGTACCAAGACGCCCGTACACGATGGTGATTACGCCGATTTGGCCATCGTTGTCACGCAATCGAGCAAAGGTGATGGCGCCAGCTGGTATTTGGTCGACTTGAATCAAAGCGAGATCCAACGCGCGCAAGTCAGAACCCTCGACCCCAGTCGTTCACATGCCCAAATCGACTTCAATGGCGCCTCTGCCGAACTCATGGGCACCGATGGTGGCGGCTGGGCCGCAACTCAGAATCTGCTGAACCGAGCAGCCGTGCTATTTGCCTGGGAACAGGTAGGTGGTTCAGACGCCGCGCTGGAAATGGCCAAGGAATACGCCCTGGGGCGCTATGCCTTCGGTCGACCCATCGCCAGCTATCAGGCGATCAAGCACAAGCTTGCCGAAATGTATGTGCGCAATACCCTGGCACGGTCGAACTGCTATTACGGTGCCTGGGCATTGAATACCAATGCCAGTGAACTACCCATCGCTGCTGCCACGGCGCGAGTCAGCGCCATTCAAGCCTATTATTTTGCGTCCAAGGAAAATATCCAGACTCACGGCGGCATGGGTTTTACCTGGGAATTTGATTGCCAATTCCACTATCGACGTTCCAAAATCCTCGCGGTCAATGTGGGCAGTGAACGCCAGTGGCAAGACAAACTCATTACCGCCATCGAACAGACCAGCGCAGCCTAGGAGGACATCAGTATGGATTTTAACGACAGCAGAGAAGAAGCAACTTTCCGCAACGAAGCTCGTGAGTGGCTGGTGGCGAACGCCCCCACCGCAGCCGATCTCACCGGCCTGGACGATATGGGCCAAGCCAAACTTTGGCAAAAGCGCAAAGCCGATGCCGGTTGGGCCTGCATTCGTTGGCCAAAGGAATACGGCGG
>JABMOJ010000490.1 GCA_013204195.1 SAR86 cluster bacterium | reverse complement strand
GATCAGATGAGTACGATTGACCGTATACAGGTTTTCGTCTGAAATTTGAAAGAACAGCCGCTTTCCACCCGGCTCTTGACGCAACTCAGCCAATCGCGTCAAAAAACTATCGGCGAGTTCGCCACCACGATGCTCCTGGCCAACAAGACGGGCTATTTTGCGAACAGAGGCGGCAATGGATTCAAGACTAGGCGCTTCATTAATATAGATCGGATAACCCAGACTTCTGAGTTTCTGCAGCGCGCGATTAGCACCCCCAGTTTGCCATGCGATAATGACATCTGGCGCCAGCTCGACCACAGCTTCAACGTTTACGGAAAAGGCATTGCCAATTCTGGGTATGCCCTGGGCCTGCTTGGGAAAATCAGCGTAGCTGACGGTACCAACCACTAAATCGCCAACACCCAACTCAAACAGCATCTCGGTCAGGTGTGGTGACAAACTGACAATACGCTGAGCCGGACGGGGCAAATGGACCCAGAGACCCGCATCATCCTTGACGTTGATTTGCATCTCAGCCGTCGCCGTGACAGGCATCATGAGCACAAAAATGGCGGATAAAACCAGGCAAAATAATACAGCGAAACATCTGAAACTGTTGGTTACCAACCTACGATCGCCAAAATAGCGGCCAAACCCAGCCAGCCGAACAACGTGCGCTCCAATAGATCGCGAGCGGTTTGCATATCCCGCTCGGCAAGCGCCACAAATTCTGGCAGTGTTTGTACAGTTTGGTAATCTGCTTCAGCAATAGCCAATCCAAGCAGCGACCTCAGCAAGTTAGATTGAGACTGACCAACGTCGAACAGCCCAGCGATCCAGGCTTCAAAGCAGCGGCCGAAGTTACCCAGCAACGCAAAAATAAAACCGGTCAGCCGTGTCGGCAACCACTCCATCCAATACATGACGGTTTCAACAAGTTGACGTTGCGGGTCATCACCCTCTAGATTTTTCAGGTAGGTACGACTCAAACCGTAGGCTAATGCTCCAGCGGGGCCCATCAGTAAAAACCAGAAAAGCACGGGGTAGATACTTTGAAAGACCCCATAGCTGGTCCTGGTCATATAATGGTTTTGCTCAACGATGACGTCTGCCATTGACTCAGTGCGCGACAGCCCATGCAACCATTTAGTTTGATTCGCGACTCGCTGGGCGAGGTTGTTGCTGCCAATTGAATAGCCAAGTACGACAAGTGCTAAGAGTAACCAAAGAATGTTCAAAATCCCTGACGCCAGTATGACACTGAGGCCGAACACGAGTGCAACCGGCAGCCCCACACACAATAGGTACTGAGCATTGGGCGCCAGCGAGCGCGACAAAAACCAATTTTGGTAAGCCGCAAAGGGAATTTTATCACGCAGCAGGCGTCTGCCGGGCCAGCTTTTATAAGCCAGCACTACCGTTAAAACCACCAGAAAATTCATACTTGACCTCTGCTGCAGAAACTCACTGTAACGCTAATAAAAAGCTAATATTAATGCGAATAGATGGGCTAATAAAAGTGCTAATAAAAGTGCTAATAAAAGGCCCCATTCAACCCCTAACGAACAGACTCGAAACAGGTCGGATCCGCCGCCAACATGGCACGAAATTCAGCCCAGTTAAACTTGGGTCCCGGATCGGTTTTACGACCCGGCGCGATATCGCTGTGGCCGACGATATGATCCGCGGGAATCTGCCAGGTATCCAGCAGCAATCGACACACAGCGGCCAGTTGCTGATATTGCTTCAGGTCATAACCCGAGTGATCAGTGCCTTCCAGTTCGATGCCCACCGAAAAATCATTGCAGCCGGGTCTGCCTCGAAAATTCGACTCACCCGCATGCCAGGCCCGCGCGTGAAAGGGCACAAATTGGATTAACTGGCCGTCTCGACGAATGAGCAAATGACTGGAAACACAAACCCCCGCCAGATCTGCGAAATCGGGATGAGCGCAAACATCCAACCGATTGAGAAATAAATTCGGCACATAGGCACTGCCGAAGTGACCGGCGGGCAGACTAATACCATGCACAACGATCAGGCTGATCTCAGCGCTCGGACGCGTATCGCAATTCGGGCTTGGCAGCCGCTCGCCGGTATCTAGCCAGCCATGATCAATTTCCATAGGCGCTTTTTACCCTACCTTAAGATGCCGAATATTCTAGCACAACCGCGCATCTGACGGGCGCTAGACCCTAGGAATGTGCTAACCTCGCCTGCATTGCTAACACTGACTGATTCGCAGGCAATTGATGGAAACACAAACATTGGGACGCGGCATGATGATCCTGGCCTGCGCCGTCGGCATGGGTTTGCTGACTGTGTTTTTTGCAGGCGTCGAAGACCGGCAGCGCAATCCGAATCAGCTACCCATCAGCCAAAGCAGCCAAGCCCAGCATCAGGTCGAACTGACCCGTAATCGTGCTGGCCATTATCTGGTAACGGGCACGATCAATCGCCAGCCAGCAGAGTTTTTACTGGATACCGGCGCCACCGACGTGGTGATCCCCGAGGTGCTGGCAGGGTCATTAAACATAGCCGCGGCAGGCCTATGCGGGCTATGACCGCTAATGGCCCCATCACTGTCTATGAAACCCGACTGGATGAACTCAGCATTGGCGCTATTACCCTGTTTGATGTGCGCGCCAGCATCAATCCGGCCATGCAAGCCTCACAAATTTTACTGGGCATGAGTGCCCTGAAACAAATCGAATTTATTCAGCGGGGTGATTCTTTGACCCTGACCCAATACCTGGAATAACCCTTATGCCAAACCTAGATACCACCAAAGATTTATTCGCCGACCTGGCCGACACGGTCGCCCGCGCACTCGCTGAAGACTGTGGCACCGGCGATATCACCGCGGAATTAATTGACGTTGAGACCACCGCCAACGCCGCTGTGATCACCCGCGAGAAGGCTGTAATCTGCGGCCGACCCTGGGTCACGGAAGTGTTTCGTCAGCTGGATCCGAGCCTAACCCTGGACTGGCAAGTCGACGATGGCGATCTGGTTACCCCGAATCAATTACTGTTTGCGGTGGCAGGTAACGCTCGCCAAATATTAACTGGCGAGCGCACGGCCCTGAACTTCCTGCAGACCCTCTCGGGTACCGCAACCCGAACCCGGCACTACAGCGATCTGATCAAACACACTCAAACCCGGCTGTTGGATACCCGTAAAACCCTGCCAGGGCTAAGGCTGGCTCAAAAGTATGCGGTAGCCTGCGGCGGTGGCCACAATCATCGGATCGGTTTATTTGACGCTTTCCTGATCAAGGAAAATCATATTCAAGCTTGCGGTTCCATCACTCGCGCTATTCAACGGGCACGCCAGCTACACCCGGGACGCAAGGTCGAAGTCGAAGTCGAAAATATGACGGAATTCCAGGAAGCGCTGGTCGCTCAACCCGACTGGATCATGCTGGATAATTTTACCCTGACGGATATGCGCGACGCCGTCAGCCAGGTGCCCACCGCCATCAAACTCGAGGCCTCCGGCGGCATCGAGTCGGAGACGGACTT
>JABMOJ010000489.1 GCA_013204195.1 SAR86 cluster bacterium | reverse complement strand
CGCTCGGCCAACCGCTATTCGCCGAGATCGATGACCTAGAAAGCCTGCTTCAGGCCGCAAGTCAGGCCTGGTCAATAGATCTCGTACCGCAGCGCCTAACCCTTGCGGCACCTGCAGACCAATATTAACTTTATTCATTCGCCGTTAATGAGGTTTACCATGCCGGCGTGACGCTCGATCATCTAATCGCTTTCCTGATTTTGACTTCATCGTCTTTATCACTAAAGTTGATAGCTGGCGGACCAGCGACAGTATCGTCGCCTGGCATGCCAATTATTTAGCCAGGCTCGGCCTGATAGCCCCATGTCTCTGAGACCCAATTGTCCGTAAGCGAAAAACCGGCGACTGATGGTGTTTTTCCGGAACCACCGAGTCTTCTTCAGGCTCTATCACCTGATCATCTTGTTCGGCGCCGCCTATGCCGTAGAAAAAGCCAGTTGGATGATCTGCGGCGCTACTGCCGATAGATTCTGCAAGATCTACCCCTCGAGGCTTACGCCATCGACCAGAATCAAAGCGTGCAAATTTGGCACCTGGCGATGGAAAACCTGACAGGTATACCAGCCAATTAGATGATTGGCTCAGCCTTGTACATTATGTCCAGTATCTGGTTCGATCTACTGACTGACTTTGCTACAACTCAAGAGGTCCATTATTTCGGGGCAAAGACGGCCGATGACCAAGGCGTATCCTCCGCGCGTTGAAACCGATGCTTGAGTCTTTTTTACCGCCGAGGATCCTGGTCAAGACACCGACCTCAGGCTGGCCATCGTCCCGAGCATCACGCGCTATCCGCGCAAGCTCACCCGGCTTCGACTTGGGCACCAGTATCACGATGACTCGCCGCACCACCCTTACGAAAAATTCGTTTGACATCAGCCAACCTTACCTGTTTAGTAACTGATCAGATCTCAGGTTCTACAGTGTAATCCATGAGCCGAAAAAAGATTCTTATCGTCGAAGACGAAGTCGTCGCACGCACATCTTTAAAGACGTTTCTAGAAAAAAAATCATACAACGTCGTAGAAGCTGGATCCTTGGCAGAGGCCTTGCAAAATAATTTGCAGGACTTCGCGCTAATTATCACTGACTTGCGGCTGCCCGGCTCTGCTGGCACCGATATCATTAGCCACGCGATCAACGTCCCGGTGCTGGTCATGACCAGCCACGCCAGCGTCAGATCTGCAGTGGATACTATGAAACTAGGCGCAGCAGATTATATTGCCAAGCCCTTCGTCCATGAAGATCTGTTCGAAAGTATCACGGCGCTCATTGAGCCCCACTCGACGATTTCTCCGTTATTCCCAGAGATGCTCGGGACTTGTGACGCCATGAGAAAACTCTTCGATCGCATCCACAAAGTCGCGCCCACTCAGACCAACGTACTTATTTTGGGTGAATCAGGCACGGGCAAAGAGCTGGTAGCCCAAGCTATTCACGCCGCCGGACCCAGAAAACAACGGAGAATCGTATCGCTCAATTGTGCGGCGATCCCTGAGACGCTGATAGAGTCGGAATTGTTCGGCCATGAAAAAGGCGCTTTTACCGGTGCGACCAGCAGCCGAACCGGGCTTGTTGAGGCGGCTGACGGCGGAACATTATTCCTTGATGAAATCGGTGAATTGCCGCTGGAAGCCCAGGCGCGATTACTACGAGTTCTGCAGGAAGGTGAAATCCGCAAAGTCGGATCGACAGAAACTCGCAAGGTCGACGTTCGGCTCATCGCCGCAACCCACAGGAACCTCGAGCTTTTGACCCAAAGTGGCCTGTTTCGTGAAGACCTTTATTATCGATTAAACGTCGTCAAGCTCACCTTGCCGCCATTGCGAGAACGACCCGGCGACCTGCTGAATTTAGCCAAACACTTCCTGCAAACCAATAGCAAAAACTTAGGCAAAACCGGCTTAAGGTTTTCCCAGTGCGCCCTCGACGTCATTCAGACTTATTCCTGGCCAGGCAATATTAGAGAATTAATGAATGCTGTCGAACGCGGCGTTATACTGTGTGAGGGCCGGGTGATTGATGCCGAGTTGCTCGCTATTGATAGCGATGCTGGCCACTCGAGTAACGCCAGCAAAGTTAAAGGCTCAGTTTCTCTGGAAGACTATTTCACGCGCTTTGTTATCGACAATCAAGATCACATGACTGAAACCGAGCTAGCGCAGAAGCTCGGCATCAGCCGAAAAGCCTTGTGGCAGCGCCGTCAAAAACTCAGTATGCCGCGCGAGCGCTTCCGCAGGCTCTAACGGCTCATGATACGAGACACTCGAAGGACAAGCTCTCGGGGCTGAATCGCTGCAGCGCCGGTGTTACCAATGCACTCAATCCTTGCGCGATAACGTAACTAATCGCCCCGCTGCCACATTACGCCACAATCCTAACACCTTGCTTTTAAACACTATATTGGCCTGGCACAAATCGTGCTGTAGATCGTACAGGTGTGAAGCAAATGTGTCGATGTAACATCAATAGCAAACAAACCTCGGCGTGATCGACATTAGAATAAAAACAATAAAAGCCTAATAATAATAACAACCAACACCATGCGGACCTGACGGGGGAATCTCTTTCCCCCTAGTTTTTTCACCCGTTACCAAAATGCTTTTCACCCATACTTTCCGACGACACTCTCTGCTAGTATTAGATCCTTCTGTTACCAGCCTCGGCGGATATAGCCATCTTTCAAATAGCTCACCCGAATGACTAACGCCCCTATCGATTTATCTCCTGACTATATCAACGTCAGTGCCCTGAAGGTCGTCAAACGCCTGACCAGTGCTGGTTACCAGGCGTATCTGGTAGGTGGCTGTGTGCGCGACTTACTCCTTGGCAATCATCCCAAGGACTTTGACGTGGCCACTGATGCCCATCCCGAAGAGGTTCACGAATTATTTCGTAACTCGCGCTTAATTGGTCGTCGCTTCAAAATTGTCCACGTCCGGTTCGGTCGAGAAATCATTGAGGTTGCCACATTCCGAGCGCCCCACAGCGAGACCCAGACAGAACAGAATTTTTCCGATGGCGGTATGATCCTGTCTGACAATATTTACGGCAGCTTTCACGAAGACGCCGAGCGCCGTGACTTCACGATGAACGCGCTTTACTACGACCCTGAAAATGACACCATTATTAATGAGGTGCGAGGTCTCGAAGACCTCGGCAGCCGCCAAATTCGATTGATCGGCAATCCTGATAGCCGCTATAGAGAAGACCCTGTACGCATGTTGAGGGCCGTCCGCTTCAAGGCTAAACTCGGTTTTGAAATCGAACAGACCACGGCCGAACCGCTCTACCGCTTGGGTCTGCTGCTGCGAGACATACCACCCGCGCGCCTGTTCGAGGAAGTGTTAAAACTTTTCATGAGCGGCCATGGCGAGCAATCTTTCGCCGTACTGCGGGAATATGATTTGTTCGGCTGGCTATTTCCAGACACGAACCGCCTACTTGAGACAGGCAACGGCGCCGAGTTAATTCGCCTGGCATTAGCCAGCACCGATCGGCGAATTGCACAGGATATGCCGGTCACTCCTGCGTTCATCTTCGCCGCATTGCTCTGGCAACCCTACTTAGAACAACGTGAACAGCTTGAAGCAGACGGCGAGACTAGCTATGTCGCTAGTTTCGAAGGCGCTAATCAAGCCGTGTCCAGGCAGCTGTCAGTCACTTCGATTCCGAAAAGATTTTCGGGACCGATGCGAGATATCTGGAGCCTGCAATATCGACTGCCCATCAAGTCCGGCAAAAAGCCAGAGACACTCCTGCTGCACAAGCGCTTTCGCGCGGCCTATGATTTTTTGTTATTGCGCGAGGAGTCCGGCGAACAACTCGATGAACTCGGCGCCTGGTGGACCCAATTTCAAGAAACGGCAGAAGAAGATCGCAGCGAACTGTTGGAACAACCGACAGCGCCCGCTAAACGCCCACGTAAGCGTCGACGAAAGCCATCAAATCAAGTCGCCACCGACTGACATCGATGTACAATCAGTCATCCAACTCGCTGACACACTCTGGGGAGAAAGGCTTGCAGTTCGACACAAACCACCCGGACTTCCCCCGCTACATTGCTATCGAAGGCCCCATTGGGGTCGGCAAGACCTCGTTTACTAAACGACTTGCCGCCACTTTTAACTACGAAACGGTTCTGGAAAAACCTGAGACCAACCCCTTTCTTGAACGCTTCTATCAGAACCGCCGCCAAGCGGCATTGCCCACACAGCTGTTTTTTCTATTTGAACGCAGTCGGCAAATCCAGGAAATGCGCCAGGGCGACATGTTTGAGCCGGTCCGTATCGCTGATTTCCTGCTAGAGAAAGATCGTTTATTCGCCGAGATCAACCTCGATCGTGACGAACTGGAACTCTACGATAACGTTTACCAGCACCTTGCCATCGACGCCCCAAAACCTGATCTGGTGATCTATCTGCAAGCACCCGTGCCAGTGTTAATGGACCGTATTCAGCTACGGGGTGTCGCCGCGGAACAGCAGATTGAAAAAGCCTATCTTGCCCAGCTGGTGGATGCATACACACGCTTCTTTCATTACTACGATGACGCACCGCTGCTCATCGTTAATGCCGCCGAGATTGATCTGGTTAATAGCGACGCTGATTACGACGCACTAGTCACCTATCTCAGTACTGTGAAACGCGCCAGACACTATTACAATCCGACGCCCTCTATGGTGTGACACTATGACTTACGCTCTTCCGCGCTCCTGGCAAGCGCTCACTAACCACGCGCAGAAGATGCGCCAGTCGTCCATGATGTCGATGTTTGCCGCGGACCCCACTCGTGCGACGCGATATAGCATGACCGCAGCTGGCCTGACCCTGGATTATTCAAAAAACCTGATCAACGCTGAGACGCTGACCCTGTTCCAACAATTGTTCGATGACGTCAAGCTTCGCACCAGCATTGACGCCATGTTTGGCGGCGATAGGATCAACCGAACCGAACACCGCGCCGCGCTGCACACCCTGCTCAGAACGAGCCCACAACAGGTCAGCCCACAATTGGCCGATCAGTATGGCGCGGTCCAGGCATCTTTGGCCAGCGTCAAACGCATCAGCGACGCAGTACGCTCCGGCCGCTGGCTAGGTGCCACCGGCAAAACTATCACTAATATTTTGCATATAGGTATTGGTGGCTCGTACCTTGGCCCACGCATGGTGGATGAAGCGCTGTCACCCTACGACGATGGCCAAATCCGCTGTGATTATGTGGCTAATGTTGATGGTCTGCATATCGACCAAGTGCTGGCCAGACTCGACCCGACCCGGACGCTGGTCATTATTGTCTCAAAATCCTTCGCGACCGTAGAAACTCGAGTGAATGCCGAGTCAACTCAGCGCTGGTTGCGGCAAACGATTCCGGCAGCCCAATTACACCTGCACGCCGTTGCAGTCACCAGCAATGTACCTGCCGCCCAAGCGTTTGGCATTGCCGATGAAAATATCCTACCGATGTGGGACTGGGTCGGTGGGCGCTATAGCCTCTGGTCCGCAGTGAGCCTGCCCATCGCCATCAAATTTGGCTTTATCCACTTCGAGTCGCTTTTACGGGGCGCTGAATCCATGGACACGCACTTTCGCACCGCCAGCTGGCCCAATAATATGCCCATGATGCTGGCGGCCCTGGGGGTATTCTATCGAAACTTCATGGACGTGGGCTCGCATGCCATTTTGCCCTACGATCACTCACTGAGATTATTGCCGGCCCACCTGCAGCAACTCGACATGGAATCCAACGGCAAATCTGTTTCCGTCGAGGGTGATCTCGTCCCGATCCAGACCGGTCCGACAATTTGGGGCGGTGAAGGGACCAATGGCCAACATGCCTTCCACCAGCTTCTGCATCAGGGCACACAATTCACCAGCCTTGATTTTATACTGCCCTTAACCCCTCACCATGATAGACAGCTGCATCATGACTGGTTGGTGGCAAATTGCCTGAGCCAGAGTCAGGCACTTTTACAAGGCCAAAACATTGATCAGCTAAAATTTGAGGGCGCTGCATCAGAAAAAATGCCGCGAGTTATGCCGGGCAATCGACCCTCCAATACTATTGTCATGGATCAGTTAACACCCGAGACACTGGGCGCTACTATCGCCTTATATGAACACAAGGTATTTTGTCAGGCGCAAATATGGCAGATTAACCCCTTCGATCAATGGGGCGTCGAGCTTGGCAAAAAGCTCAGCGAAACTATTTTTGAAGCAATCGACCAGGGCGCCGAACCGACACTGGATCCGTCTACCCGCGAACTACTCAGTCGATACCAACAAACGCGCAAGGTCAGGAGTCACTAACCCATGTCAGAACACAAGATCTACCCAGTATCCAAGGCGACTCAACAACACGCATTTATTGATAGCGAGCGCTACGCGCAGATGTACGATGAGTCAATCAATCAACCAGAATCCTTTTGGCCAGCGCAGGCTAATGAGTTCCTCAGCTGGAGCAAACCCTGGGATACGCTGACAGAGTCTGATTTACAACAAGGTCAGACTGCTTGGTTTATTGGTGGCCAGCTCAACGCCTGCTACAACTGCCTGGACCGGCACTTAGCGACCCGCGGCGATCAGGTGGCGATTATCTGGGAAGGCGATGATCCTACTGTCGATGCCAGCCTGACCTACGCTCAGGTTCACGACAAGGTCTGCCGGCTAGCGAATGTCTTGAAAGACCGTGGCGTAGTTAAGGGCGACCGAGTCTGCATCTATATGCCCATGGTGCCCGAGGCTGCCTATGCGATGTTGGCGTGCGCCCGTATCGGTGCCGTGCACTCAGTGGTCTTCGGCGGCTTCTCGCCGCAGGCGCTGCAGGACAGGATTCTCGATTCCGACTGCCGCACGGTCATCACCGCAGATGAGGGTGTTCGCGGCGGCAAACCCATTCCACTCAAAGCCAACACTGATCAGGCGCTCTTGGGTTGCCCGAATGTCGAGACCGTCATTGTCGTCCAACGCACTGGCGCTGATGTGCCCTGGGATAGCACACGAGATATTCATTACGAAGCAGCCATTCAGGCGGTGTCAGCGAGCTGTGAAGCGGTCCCTATGGATAGTGAGGACCCACTTTTTATATTGTACACGTCAGGCTCCACCGGCAAACCGAAGGGCGTGCTACACACCACTGGCGGTTATATGCTCCAGGCTGCCATGACCCACAAGTACATCTTCGACTATCACGATGGCGATATTTATTGGTGTACCGCGGATGTCGGCTGGGTCACTGGCCACACTTATATTATCTATGGCCCCCTCGCCAACGGTGCGACCACATTGATGTTCGAGGGCATACCCACTTACCCGGATGCTGGCCGCTGCTGGCAGGTAGTCGACAAACACAAGGTTAATATTTTCTATACAGCACCCACTGCATTGCGAGCTCTGATGGGACAAGGCAATGAGTTTGTCACCGCCACGTCTCGCGCATCCCTGCGCCTGCTGGGCAGTGTTGGCGAACCCATCAATCCAGAAGCCTGGGAGTGGTATTACCATATCGTTGGCGCCGAACGCTGCCCGATTGTTGATACTTGGTGGCAAACTGAAACTGGCGGCATCATGATTTCACCTTTACCGGGCGCGACGCCCCTCAAACCTGGGTCTGCCACCAAACCCTTCTTCGGCGTCGAGCTGGGACTGATGGACACCAATGGCGTGCTGATCGAAGGCGCTGGCGAGGGTAACTTGGTGATCACGCGGTCATGGCCTGGTCAAATTCGAACGGTCTATGGCGATCATGAACGTTGCATCAGCACCTATTATTCAACCTACCCCGGTTACTATTTTGCTGGCGATGGTGCCCGACGCGACGCTGATGGTTATTATTGGATTACTGGACGGGTCGATGATGTCTTGAATGTCTCAGGTCACAGAATGGGCACCGCTGAAGTAGAAAGCGCCCTGGTGCTCCACGAGGCCGTCGCCGAGGCTGCCGTAGTGGGTTTCCCCCACCCGATCAAAGGCCAGGGAATCTATGCCTATGTCACGCTAATGCATGATATTGAAGGTACCGAAGCCCTGCGACAAGCACTGATGAACCAGTGCCGAACAGAAATCGGTGCTATCGCCAAACCAGATGTTATCCAGTGGGCACCCGGTTTGCCTAAAACCCGCTCGGGTAAAATCATGCGCAGAATACTCCGCAAGATCGCCGCTAACGAACTGGACAATCTTGGCGACACCAGCACATTGGCTGATCCGGCCGTGCTCGAAAACTTGATTGCCCACCGACCCGAGAGCTAAACCAAAAAAAGGTTAAAAAAAAGCCGGTCAATGACCGGCTTTTTTTATACTGCCTAACAGCACTTATTCAGTGGCTGCAGCAGGAGCCTCTGCATCAGCTTGACCGGGCATTTCTTTCATCGAAAGTTTGATTCGACCGCGATCAACATCCAATACTATCACGTCAATTTCCTGACCTTCGGAGAGGAAGTCCGTTACCTTCTCGACTCTTTCCTGGGAAATTTGCGAGATGTGCAGCAAACCGTCTTTACCGGGCAGAATATTAACAAATGCGCCGAAGTCGGCGATTTTGACAACCTTACCCTTGTAGATTTGACCCACCTCAGCCTCAGCCGTGATTGACAGAATCATTGCGACAGCAGCATCTCTAGATTCAGAACCTTCGCCAAAAATAGTGATCGTGCCATTGTCATCGATGTCCACTGATGCGCCTGTTTGCTCAGTGATGCCACGGATTGTTGCGCCGCCTTTACCAATAACGTCGCGAATCTTGTCAGAGTCGACCTTCATCGTCACCATCGCTGGCGCATTGGAAGATACAGACT
>JABMOJ010000488.1 GCA_013204195.1 SAR86 cluster bacterium | reverse complement strand
ATCGCGACCACCGGCATGGCCCCTTGGCAGGCAAAACCCGCTGCGAGGGTCACCGCATGCTGCTCAGCAATCGCCACATCGAAGTAACGATCGGGATGCTTCTCGGAAAAATCAATCATGTCAGAGCCTTCGCGCATCGCCGGGGTAATACCCACGAGGCGTGGTTCCTGGTCTGCCATATCTACCAGCCAGCGACCAAATATATTGGAGTAGCTTGGCGCCTTGGGGGCTTTGTTTTCGTCCTGCTGAGTGGGCTCGATTTTCGTCAAAGAATGGGTGCCAACGGGCGACGCTTCGGCCGGTCCGTAACCCTTGCCTTTCTGGGTGATAACATGCAGAAACTGTGGACCCTTGAGGTCGCGAATATTTTCCAGTGTGGTCACCAGCGTTTCGAGATCGTGGCCATCGATGGGCCCCATATAGTTCAGTCCTAGCTCATCGAACAGAGTGCCGGGAACCACCATTCCTTTCATATGCTCTTCGGTTCGCTTCGCTAGCTCCCAGGCATGGGGAATTCGGCTGAGCAACTTCTTACTGCCGGCGCGCATGGACAGGTACAGGCGGCTACTCAGAATGCGGGCGAAATATTTGGCGAGGCCACCGACATTTTTTGAAATCGACATAGCGTTGTCATTCAGGATCACCAACATATCGGCCTTGGTGTCGGCCGAATGATTCAGCGCCTCGAATGCCATGCCCGCTGTGATGGCGCCATCGCCGATCACGGCGACGGTGCGTTGTTCCCGTTGCTCCATGCGCGCCGCAATGGCCATGCCCAGCGCGGCGCTGATGGATGTGGAAGAGTGACCCACGCCAAAGGTATCAAATGGGCTTTCGTCTCTGGAGGGAAAGGGAGCAATGCCGTCACGTTGCCGCAGACTTCCCATGCGCTCGCGGCGGCCAGTGAGAATTTTGTGGGGGTAGGTCTGGTGCCCGACATCCCAAACCAGTTGATCCTTGGGTGTATCAAACACATAGTGTAGTGCAATGGTGAGTTCTACAACGCCGAGCCCGGCACCGAAATGACCGCCAGTTTGACCGACCGTGTAGAGCAAGTAATGCCGCAATTCCTCCGCTACCTGTGGCAGCTGATGTTTTTCCAGACAACGCAAGGCAGCTGGGTCAGCAATGCTGTCCAGCAGTGGGGTTGAGGGTCGAACTAATGGAATTTCAGTAAACATTAGCTGGCGATTCTACACTAAAAATGTTCACGCCTCCCATGAACTTTGGGCTGCAACGGCGATCTAGCGGTCGTCAGGATATGGGTGAGCGGATCTTTGATAGTGCCCAGTTGCTCAGCGCTGGCGCCTAATGATCCCGGCGAGCGATAAAGTCTGCTAGCGCGATCAATGGCGTGCCTGTCTTGCCTAGCGGTTTGAGTGCCTCTATGGCCGTCCGATGCAGGGCGTCGAGCTGGGCGCTGGCCGCCGTTAAGCCGTGGGTCGATATAAAGGTGGATTTGGCGTTGCCCTGATCAGAGCCGCTGGGCTTGCCTAGAACCTGCGTATCCCCCGTATGATCGAGGATATCATCGCGGACCTGAAATGCCAGTCCCAGAGCGTAGCCATAGTCGATTAACGCCTGTTCGGTAGCTGGGTCTGCACCGCCTATTCGAGCGCCGGCTGCCAGGCACGCGGAGATCAGATCGCCGGTCTTGCGGCGATGCATGGTCTCCAGCTCAAGATGAGAAATTTGTTTGGCTTCCGCCGCCAGATCTAACGCCTGACCACCGACCATGCCGGCTGGCCCCGCGGCTTTGGCTAAAATACGTATGACGTCGAGCCGGGTGTTTGGGGACAGTGCTGTATCACCGGCGATGAGTTCGAAGGCGTAGGCCTGCAGCGCGTCGCCAGCGAGGATCGCTGTTGCCTCGTCGAATTGAATGTGGACTGTGGGTTGGCCGCGGCGCAAATCATCGTCATCCATGCAGGGCAGATCGTCGTGAATCAGCGAATAACAATGAATCATCTCGATGGCGCAGGCGGTTTTATCCGCAGCCTCGAGGCTGGCGCCAAGGGCTGTTGAGGTCATATAGATCAGGCTGGGCCGAATCCGCTTGCCGCCGTTGAAGACGGCATAGCGCATGGCGGCCAGTAAGGACGACGGAACTTGATCATCTTGTAGATAGGTATCGAGTCGCTCTTGGATGCGCTGCTGATAGATGTTCAGCAGTTCAGGCATCGCCCACCGGCCCGGCATCGAAGTCCTGGCTGGTGACCTGGCCGTTCTGCTCGATCAAAATCTTGACCTTCTGCTCTGCCAGGCTCAAGGCCTGCTGGCACTCACGGGTCAGGCGAATACCCTCTTCAAAGGTTGTCAGAGAATCTTCCAAAGTGAGTTCGCCGGCTTCCATCTTTTCCACCAGGTTCTCCAGTTTGACCAGAGATTGCTCGAAGGGGTAACTTTTTTTGGTGGCCATGATAAGACTCAGCT
>JABMOJ010000487.1 GCA_013204195.1 SAR86 cluster bacterium | reverse complement strand
TGGTAACTGGCTTCGCCCGCATTCACGGCTACCCCATCGGCATTGTCGCTAACAATGGCATTCTGTTTGGTGAGTCCGCTCAGAAAGGTGCGCACTTCGTCGAACTCTGCGCCCAACGCAAGATCCCGTTGTTGTTCCTGCAGAATATCACCGGCTTTATGGTGGGCCAACAGTATGAAGCCGGCGGCATCGCCAAACACGGCGCGAAAATGGTCCACGCAGTGGCCTGCGCGGAAGTTCCGAAACTCACAGTGTTGATCGGCGGCTCCTTCGGCGCTGGCAACTACGGCATGTGTGGCCGCGCCTATGATCCACGATTTTTGTTTATGTGGCCGAACGCCCGCATCTCTGTCATGGGTGGCGAGCAGGCCGCAGGCGTGCTGGCGACACTCAAGCGTGACCAGCTGGAAACCCGCGGTGAGCAATGGAGCCAGGACGACGAAGCCCGCTTTAAACAACCCATTCTCGACACCTATGAAGACCAAGGTCATCCCTACTACGCCTCCGCGCGGATCTGGGACGACGGCGTCATCGATCCCGCTGACACCCGTATGGTGTTGGGCCTGGCTCTATCTGCGTGTCTGAACGCCCCCATCAAAGACACACAGTTTGGCGTGTTTAGAATGTAATGAATTTGCGATAGCCATCGCCGCCGGGACCATGAAGTGGGTCTCTGCCAACCTAAAAATTGCTTTGATGTTGGCATCAAAGCTCAGGAGGAAAGCCTGTGTTTAACAAGATTTTGATCGCCAATCGCGGTGAGATCGCCTGCCGAGTAATTCGTACTGCTCGGCACATGGGCATCAAAACAGTCGCGGTCTACTCCGACGCTGACAAGCATGCCCTGCATGTCACCCTGGCAGACGAAGCCGTATGGATCGGGCCGGCGCCGGCTCGAGAATCCTACTTGTGCGGTGACAAGGTCCTGGAAGCGGCACTGCGCACTGGCGCCCAAGCCATTCACCCTGGTTATGGATTCCTGTCTGAGAACGCCGAATTTTGCCGTGCCTGTGAGGCTGCCAACATCGTCTTTATAGGTCCACCGGCCACCGCCGTTGAAGCCATGGGCTCCAAGTCGGCGGCGAAACGCATTATGGCAAACGCTAACGTACCCTTGGTGCCTGGCTATCATGGCGACGACCAGTCGCCAGCATTGCTGCGCCAACATGCCGACGACATGGGTTACCCCGTTCTGCTGAAAGCCGTGGCCGGCGGTGGCGGCAAGGGTATGCGCCAGGTATGGTCTGGGGACGAATTTTCTGAAGCCCTTGAAGCCGCCCAACGAGAATCACTGAGCAGTTTTGGCAACAGCGACATGCTAGTGGAAAAATATCTGACGCAGCCTCGCCACGTTGAGATTCAGGTGTTCTGCGACAGCCATGGCCAGGGCATCTACCTGTCGGAAAGAGACTGTTCCGTACAGCGCCGTCACCAAAAGGTCATGGAGGAAGCCCCCGCACCCAACGTATCACTCGAGGTGCGACGCCAGATGGGTGAAGCGGCCGTGCAGGCGGCCAGCGCGATAGACTATGAGGGCGCAGGAACTGTCGAGTTTTTATTAGACAGTGACGGGTCCTTCTATTTTATGGAGATGAACACGCGCTTGCAGGTGGAACATCCGGTGACCGAAATGGTGACAGGCATTGACCTGGTGGAATGGCAGTTGCGTATTGCCGCCGGCGAACCCCTACCTCTGGGCCAGCACCAGGTTACCGTCACCGGCCATGCCTTCGAGGCTCGCATCTATGCCGAAGACCCGGACCAAGATTTTATGCCAGCCACCGGCGTCTTGAAGTTTTTGCAGACGCCCATGGAAAGCCCTCACGTACGGGTTGATACCGGCGTGCGCCAAGGTGACGAAGTCAGCATCTACTATGACCCCATGATCGCCAAACTCATTGTCTGGGGAGAAGACCGGGCCCAAGCGCTGCAGCGCCTGACGGTGGCGTTGACCCAGTATCGGATCGCCGGCCTGACCACCAATATTGATTTTTTGTATAACCTCGCCACCAGCGAACCCTTCGCTCAAGCGGATTTAGATACGGGCTTTATCCAAAAGCACCGGGCTCTACTGTTCCTGAATCCGAGCATTGACGAACATGAAGCGGTGGCTCTCGCCGCGCTGTACTTATTACTCGCGCAAGCAAACCAGGCTCAAATTTTGGCCAGTCAACATGGTGAACCCGACTCACCTTGGCACGGCACATCAGCCTGGCGCATGAACGAGCCACATGTACAGCACCTACAACTCAGCTACCGCGATCAAGCCTGGGAAGTCAGTGCCGAAAAAAATCCCACCAAGAACCAAGACAGCTTTACACTGACCATAGCTGAAAAAAACCTGCAGGTTAGCGGCACCTTGAACAACGGCGAGCTCAGCGCAGATATTAATGGCTTCAAGCAGAAATTAGTGGTCGCCGAACACGATGGTATCTACTCGGCCTATCAAAACCAGGGCGCTTTCCAGTTTGCTCGAATCAGCCCAGATCTAGGCGAGGTGGGCGAAGACAGCCGTGGCGGCAATCCGCGCGCGCCCATGAATGGCACCATCGTCGCCTTGTTAGCTGAAGTCGGCACACGAGTCGACATCAACACACCGCTGCTAGTCATGGAAGCCATGAAAATGGAACACACGATCCGCGCAAGCCGTGCTGGCCAAGTCCGTGAGTTCTATTACCAAGCCGGAGATCTCGTGACGGGCGAAGCCGAACTACTGGATTTTCACGCCGATTCAGCTGAGGTCGCCTCCTAGACCTGCTTCTCTAGTCTTCCCCCCTCACCTTTCCAATCCTTTTCTGCCGCCCAGCGCCGGTCAGCCGCGCTGTCATGGCCGCCACGGGGGGGGGCTGTGAACGCCTGCTTGTCGCGAACCGCGAATTGACCTAGTCTAAGACTCAACTTCAACTCCAAATGTCAAACACAAGGACCAACAGATGTTCGATTTGATTATTCGTGGCGGTACCATTATTGATGGCTCAGGTGAGCAGCGTTATGTGGCCGATATCGGCATCAAGGATGGCAAGGTCGTAAGGATTGGCGAGATTACTGAGACAGCCACGGAAGAAATCATTGCCGCAGGCAAACTGGTCGCACCGGGCTGGGTCGATATTCATACGCACTATGACGGACAGGCCACCTGGGACCCCATTCTCGCACCCTCCAGCTGGCATGGCGTGACCACTGTCGTGATGGGCAACTGTGGTGTGGGATTCGCGCCGGTTCGCCCTCAGGACCGCGATTTTCTGATCCAACTCATGGAAGGCGTGGAAGACATTCCCGGCGCCGCCCTGGCGGAAGGCATCAATTGGCAGTGGGAGAGTTTCCCGGAATATTTGGATGCCCTGGCAGCATTTCCGCGTGCTATTGATGTGGCGGCCCAAGTTCCCCACGGCGCCATTCGCGCCTATGTTATGGGCGAGCGTTGCAATACCGACTACGCCCCCAGCGCCGAGGAAGTGGCGCAGATGGCTGACCTGGTGCGCGAGGGTGTCGAGGCCGGCGCGCTGGGATTTTCCAGCTCGAAAACCCTGCTCCACAAGGATATCAAGGGCGACTTCATGCCCGGCACCTTCTCAGGCAACGATGAGATGCTGGCACTGGGCCTGGGCATGAAGGGGCTGAATAACTCCGTGTTTGAATTGGTTTCCGACCACTTAGGTGAAGACGAAGAATGGGCCTGGGTCACCGAGTTCCAAAAACAGACTGGCCTGACCGTAACCCTGATCGCCACCACCGCACCGGCCTATGAGAACGGCAAGATGTATAAGCTCGCCGAGCAAGCGCGCCAGGAAGGTCGAGAGATCCGGCCCCAGGCGGCGGGCCGACCCACCGGCGTACTGCACGGCCTGCAATCCAGCTTTCATGCCTTTATCGGCCATCCGACGTTCCGTGACCAACTGGCACAGCTGAGCCACGATGAGCTGGTGAAGGCCATGTCAGACCCGGCCATGAAGGCCCAAGTTCTGGCAGAAGAGTCTTTGATTAAAGGCGGCTTGATGCAAAATCTGGCGCAACTGATGAATCAGGTGTTCCCACTGGGCGATAATCCCAACTATGAGCCTGATGCCGAAGACAGCGTTGCGGGTATCGCCCGCGCTCAAGGTCAAGACCCCATGGAGGTCATGTACGACCTCTTAGTGGCCAACGACGGTAAGGAATTGTTCTATCAGCCGCTGGGTGGCTATCAGGGCTTCTCTCTCGACGCACAGAAGAAGTTGTTGGAGCATCCCAATGTATTGTTCGGCTTAAGTGATGGCGGCGCCCACTGTGGTGTCATCGCCGATGCTGGCATGCCGACCTTTATCATGACCCACTGGGGCCGGGATCGTACCAAGGGCGACAAGATGAGCCTGGAGTTTATCGTGCAGGCATTAACTTCCAATACGGCCGAGGCCTTTGGCATGTTTGACCGCGGCCGAATTCAAGAAGGCTGGATGGCAGACATCAACATCATCGACTTCGAGGCTATGCGCCTGTTTCGACCTGAGGCGATCTTCGATTTACCCGCTGGCGGGCGCCGTCTGGTGCAGCGAGCTGGCGGCTATGAAGCCACGATCAAGGCCGGCGAAGTGATCTTCAGAAATGGCGAACACACTGGCGCGCTGCCAGGCAAACTCGTCAGACGTTCCAACGAGGTACACGCCGCGCGCTAGAGCGCGGCTGACCGGAGGGGTCCCGCACACCTACAAGCCCCTGTCTGCGGGTTGTCGGGACACTAGCCCATTCATCCCCTTGCATCCCCTTGCATCCCCTTGCATCCCCTTGCC
>JABMOJ010000043.1 GCA_013204195.1 SAR86 cluster bacterium | reverse complement strand
TCCCAGAACCACCAGCCACCCCAACCGAGCTCATAATAAGCCCACCAGGAACCCAGGGTAATGCCGACAGTGAGAAAGGCCCAAGCAACATTCGTCCAAGGACGAGACCAACGAGCCCAGGCTGAGTCCAGCCTGCCCGTGGTCAGCGTCGCAATGGCAAAGGCAAACGGCACCGCAAAACCCACATACCCCATGTAAAGCATGGGCGGATGAACGATTAAGCCGAAGTCCTGCAGCAACGGATTCAGATCGGCGCCATCGGCGGGAAACACTGGCAGGATACGATCAAAGGGGTTGGAGGTCAGGAGAATGAACAATATGAAACCAATGCTGAGCGCACCCATAATGGCCAGTACTCGCGCCCGCATATCAACGGTCAAACCGCCGCTGAACAGACTGACGGCGAATGTCCAGCCACCCATAATCAGGGTCCAGAGCAAAAAGGATCCTTCGTGGGCACCCCAAATAGCTGACAATTTAAATTGCAGGGGTAGTGCCGAATTTGAATTTCGCGCGACGTAAGCCACAGAAAAATCATCATCCCAGAAAGCATAGGCGAGACAGCTGAAGCTGATCAACAAAAACACAAACAGGCCTGCCGACAGCGACCCGGTGAGACGCATCAAACCTTCATGGCGACGATAGACACCGATGGTTGGCAGCACCGCAAGGCACACGCCCAATCCTAACGCCAAAATTAAACTAAAGTGACCCAACTCGGCAATCATAACGACGTTCCATTTTTCTCGGCTTTGGCCTTGGACTCGGCCAGCGTTTGCAAAATCTCTGGCGGCATATAGGTTTCATCGTGTTTCGCCAAGACTTCCTCCGCAATAAAAACATTTTGATCGTTCAGCACCCCGCGGGCAATGACGCCCTGACCCTCGCGAAACAAATCCGGCAGGATACCGACATAGTTAATCATGACCTCTGAAGCACCCATATCACTCACCACAAAGCTCACCTGCAGATCTGTTGTTGATCGATTGACGCTATTAGCTACGACCATGCCACCGGCACGGATCAGCGTATTCCGCGGGGCCTCGCCCTGAACAATTTGAGCAGGCGAATAGTACAAATTGATATTCTCATTCAACGCCTTCAGCGCCAGGCTCACAGCAGTACCGACACTCACCACCAACAAACCGGCAATCATCAGCCGATTGCGACGTTGGGGTTTCATTTTACCAAATTTCATTGATTCACCTGTTTGCGCGCCGATGGGGTCTGCGAATGAGCACCTTCTTGGTCAATCGCCAGGCGCTTTTCCTTGATTAACCGCCGCTGCAGCTGCAACGGCCGAATAATATTAACAACCAGAACCACTAGTGTGAGGCCATAGCAACTCCAGACAAACAAGCCATGCTCGCCCATTTGAATAAAGTCACTGAAGCTACTGAAGCTACCGAAGTTCATGAACTTAACACCCGCTCTCGGACCCATTGGGTTCGGATTTCTCGATGTAATATTTCAGCCCGAATACGTAACATCCAAGCAACGAAAAAAAACAAATAAAAACCGACAACCATGATCAATAGCGGTATCCACATTTCAGCGGGCATGGTCGGTTTTGCGGTCAGACTGAACGAGGATGATTGATGCAAGGTAAACCACCAGTCCACAGAGTATTTGATGATCGGCAAATTAACCACGCCGACTAACGCCAGGACAGCCGTTGCCCGACCCGCGGAATCGCGATTATCCATGGCTGAACGCAAGGCGATGACACCGACAAAGAGAAAAAACAGTATTAGCGTTGAGGTTAAACGTGCGTCCCAGACCCACCAGGTCCCCCAGGTCGGCTTCCCCCATATCGCGCCTGTTACCAAAGCTAACAAGGTGATCGATGCGCCAATGGGCGCCGCGCACTGCAGGGCGATATCTGCCAGTTTGATTCTCCAGACAAGAAACACCAGGGCCGCGGAAGCCATCATCATGTAACTGGATTGGGCTAAAATTGAAGCTGGCACGTGGACATACATAATCCGCGCGCTATTACCTTGCTGATAATCAGGGGGCGCGAATGCCAGACCCCAGACAGCGCCAACAGCCAGGGTTAACATCGCCAGCAGACCAAACCAGGGCAGCAGTTTGCCACTCAACTCAAAAAACGATTTAGGCGCACTTAATTTATGAAACCAATTCCACACGTCTTTGCCACACCTTGAATGATCCAAAACGTTAATCAGCCGCCTTAGCGCCGCTGACGTCCAAACAGAGGACCAAAATATTTTACCAGATTTTCGTCTTGGTGTTGATCAACATGGGAAAATTGACCAGATAAAGTCGAATTGATGCACCGCGACTACGCAGTCCAGCGGGTCAACCCGAGCGGGATAGGCGCCTGCTAAACGCACACCAGAACCCCGCAAACTAGGCACCTCCGGCTAGTGGCTCAAAGAAATTCTGACGCCGGCACTGGTCGCGATCGGCGCGAAACCGATGCTGGCAGCGAGAATTGCACCCAACCAGAGCATATGGCCCGAGTAATCCAAAGACTGCATCCCAGCCTGAACCATGGCCGTAGCAAGAATCAGTACCGGCACAAACAAAGGCAAAATCAATACCGCGATCAACAATCCCCCTTTACGCAGACCGACCGTCAGACCCGCGCCAATAGCCCCCAACAGGCTCAGAATCGGCGTGCCCAGCAAGAGCGAGAAAAATAACGCCCAGGCACCGGACTCATTCATAAACAACATGAGCGCTAGCAGCGGACTCAGCAGGGCCAGTGGGACGCCGGTGACCAGCCAATGGCTGACAATTTTCCCCAGAATCAGAAACCAGAACGGCTCACGACTCAAGGTCATTTGCTCTAGCGAACCATCGTCGTAGTCG
>JABMOJ010000486.1 GCA_013204195.1 SAR86 cluster bacterium | reverse complement strand
CATTATGGGTCTGGAGTGCGCCGGCGAGATTGCAGCCGTGGGCAGTGATGTTGAGCGTTGGCAGGTGGGTGATCGTGTTTGTGCTTTGTTAAGTGGTGGTGGCTACGCTGAATATGCGGTCGCTCCTATGGGCAGCGTTCTGCCAGTGCCGGCCGGATTGAGCTTTGTTCAGGCGGCAGCCTTGCCCGAGGTGTTTGCGACGGCCTGGCTGAACCTGTTTATTGAGGCGGGATTGCAGCCTGGCGAAAAAGTGGTCCTGCATGCTGGTGCAAGCGGCGTGGGTACCGCCGGCATCCAGCTGTGCAAGAGCTTTGGTAATCCCTGTTTTGTCACCGCTGGCAATGACGAAAAGATTGTTGCTTGCATCGCCTTGGGCGCTACCGCAGGTAGTAATCGCAATGAGGGATCGTTCCTCGAAAAAGCGGTGGCCTTTGCAGGTGCTGCGGGGGTCGATGTGATTTTGGATCCGGTGGGTGGTACTTATCTGGAAGATAATCTGAAGCTGCTGGGTATGAACGGCCGCCTGGTGCTGATCGGTTTGATGGGTGGTAGCAAAAGTGAGATCGAATTGGCCATGCTGATGATGAAGCGCCTTCGAGTGATCGGTTCAACTTTGAGAGCGCGGCCCATCGCTGAGAAAGCGCAGGTTATGGGGCAGCTTGAAGAGCGAGTATGGCCTAAGATCGCGACGGGAGAAATTCAGGCGATTATCGATACGGTTTACGATATCAAGGATATCAACAAGGCTCACGATCAAGTGGCCTCGGATACAACCCTGGGCAAGGTTGTGTTGGCTGTCATTGCGGCTTAGTTCGCAAGGTTGATAGATCCGCCGAAGTGAAGGAACGCAAGCGGGCCTGATCGTGAGATGCTGAGTATCAGTGTGTGGCGTTCAATATGTCGAGTCGCTGATGCGACAAGACATTTCACTCAAAAAACGCCGTTCGATCAAATATTCAATTGATCGAACGGCGTAGTGTTTGTCGTGGAGTAGGTTTTTTAGGCCTCAGCGACATCTTCCGCTTGGTAGCCCTTATCAGTTTCGGTCATATTAAATTCTACTTGGGCGCCTTGTTTGAGGGTTCTATAACCATCTCCGCGAATGGATCTGAAGTGGACGAAAACATCTTCACCGTCTGGTCTCTCGATAAATCCAAAGCCCTTCGCGTCATTGAACCACTTGACCGTTCCTGATTGCCTGTTTGACATTTCCCGCTCCCTGTAATCTGACTACCATTTTCCTCCTGACATCCCAGTCAGAGGAATTTTTGCATAATGCTGAGCTAAATTGGCAGAATTATGAATGGGCGTCCAAAACAATTAGGTACAAAAGCAGCTAAGAATTTTTCGTAACGAAGTCCTCGAACTTAGTGATTGAGATCATTGCTGTAGTGATAAGTTTAAGCATCAGTATAAGTACAAGCCGCAAGAATGCGTGGCAATTGCGGCTGTGCGCACTCAGCGTTACAAGCTGACAATGCGTTTTCTTTGTTCCAGCAACTGAGCGATCGCATGACCCAGATCTTGCACCTTATTCTTTTCTTTCTGGACCACATCCGCCGGCGCCCGGTCAACGAAGCTTGGGTTGTTGATTTTAGCTTGAGCCCGTTCGACTTCGGTCTGCTTGCGAATGATCTCCTTGTCGAGACGGGCGATCTCAGCATCCTTGTCGATCAAGCCACTCATGGGTACCAGAAGTTGCATATCGCCAACGAGTTGAGTCGCTGATACGGGTATCTCATCACCGGGGTTGAGCCATTGCAGACGCTCGGGCTTAATCAGAAACGTCAGGAGGGGGCGATAGGCATCGAGTCGACCTTGGTCCTGCTCATTGCCGTTGGCAAAGAGTACCGGAATAGGTTGAGCGAAGGAGATATCCATCTCACCACGGATATTCCTGATGCCCGTGACGATCGACTTGATCCATTTGATATCAGCCTCGGCCTCGCGGTCGATGGCGTCGGGGTCGGCTTCGGGAAAAGCCTCAAGCATGATGGTAGCGCCTTGACCACGAATAGATTCAGGCACTTGCTGCCAAATTTCCTCGGTCATGAAGGGGATAAATGGGTGCGCCAGGCGTAAGGTCTGCTCGAGCACGCTCAGCAGAGTATGCCTAGCGCCTCGTTGAAGCTCCGCACTGACATCGGTAGCCAGCAAGAGTGGCTTGGTTAGCTCCAGGTACCAGTCACATAACTCGTCCCAGATAAATTCATAGATGGCCTTGGCGGCGAGATCAAAGCGATAGGTCTCCATCGCAAGGTTAACTGCCGCCGCGGTGTCCTGAAAACTGGAAAGAATCCAGCGATCAATCACGCTCAGTTCCATGGCACCCGTGATGGATTGATCTTCCGTATTCATGAACACTAAGTTGGCGGCATTCCAAAGCTTGTTGCAGAAGTTTCGATAACCTTCAACTCGGTTCATGTCGAATCGGACGGCCCGTGCGGAAGACGCGATGGAATAGAACGTGAAGCGCAGTGGGTCGGTACCGTAGGCTTTGATGCCGTCAGGAAACTCTTTGCGAGTAGCCTTTTCAATACGTTGCGCCATTTTAGGCTGTAACAAGTTGGCAGTTCTTTTCTTCACTAGGTCGTCGAGACTGATCCCGTCGACAATATCCAGAGGATCAAGACCGTTGCCTTTTGATTTGGACATTTTCTGGCCGTCGGCATCTGTCACCAAGCCATGAATATAGACTTTACGGAAAGGTACCTGATCCGTGAACTTAAGGCTCATCATAATCATTCTGGAAACCCAGAAGGTAATGATGTCGTGACCGGTGACCATCAGATCAGTGGAGTGAAAGGTTTTCAGTGCTGGCGTGTTTTCCGGCCAGCCGAGAGTTGAAAAAGTCCAAAGCGCGGATGAGAACCAGGTGTCTAGAACATCGTCGTCCTGAGATAGAATAAGGTCTGCGGCAAGTCCATGTTTACTGCGGGCTTCGGCTTCGGAGCGGCCGACATAGACGTTACCCGCTGCGTCATACCAGGCGGGTATTCGGTGTCCCCACCATTGCTGGCGACTGATGCACCAATCCTGAATGTTGCGCATCCAGGCATAGTAAGTATTTTCGGTGTTCTGGGGGATGAATTGGATATCACCGCTCTCCACCGCCATGATGGCGGGATCAGCCAGAGGCTGGAT
>JABMOJ010000485.1 GCA_013204195.1 SAR86 cluster bacterium | reverse complement strand
GTTGGTATCTTGCAGTTAAAAAAGGCCGGTTATCCGGCCTTTTTTTTGCCTGTCGTTTGCCCCCATTGAGCGATCAGACAACATAAGACGACAAGCCATTCAATGGCCTTGGTTTTTCAGTGCTTTCACCCCACGGTCATAATGCATACAATCGATCAACAACTTGATTGAGGCAATTCCATGAGCGAAGCCCGAGCCAATACCCCGGTCACTATTCCCGACCCCTACTCAATCCCCTTGGCCGATCTCACGGTGGTTGATCCAGCCCTCTTCCAGCAAGATGCCCACTGGGACTACTTCGCTCGGCTTCGCGCTGAAGATCCGGTGCACCTCAATGAAGATGAAGAATTTGGCCGAGTCTGGTCGGTGACACGGTTTGAAGACATCATGTATGTGGATAAGCACCATGAGCTGTTCTCTTCAGAAGCCGGCATTACGCTCGGACTACCCAACAGTCGCTCGAAAGAACGAGAAAACTTTCAGACCAGTAACTTCATCGCCATGGACCCGCCAAAGCACGACGTGCAACGGGCCACGGTGGCACCAGTGGTGGCGCCATCAAATCTGGCCAATTTGGAATCAACTATTCGCGAGCGGGCCGGGGCCATTCTGGACTCACTCCCCATCGATGAAGAGTTCGACTGGGTTGATGCCGTCTCCATCGAGCTCACTACTCAGATGTTAGCCACCTTGTTCGATTTCCCTTTTGAAGACCGACGTCTACTGACTCGCTGGTCAGATGTGGCGACAGCCGGGCCTGGCAACGGCATCTCTGCTGAACAGCGGCGCACCGAGTTACTCGAGTGCCTGGCTTATTTTACCCGCTTGTGGAACGAACGAGTCAACGAGGCTCCCAAGGGCGACCTGATCTCAATGCTAGCCCACGGTAAAGATACCCGGGATATGGCGCCGATGGAGTTTCTCGGCAACCTGATACTCTTGATCGTCGGTGGCAATGATACGACTCGCAATTCTATCAGCGGCGGCGTCTTGGCCCTGAACCAGCACCCTGATCAATATCAAAAATTACGGGACAATCCCGACCTGATTCCGAAGATGATCCCTGAGATTATCCGCTGGCAGACGCCGCTGGCCTATATGCGCAGAACGGCACTGGTCGATACCCTATTAAACGGCAAAAATATCAAAACAGGGGACAAACTATTGATGTGGTATGTCTCTGGCAACCGTGACGGCAGCGTCATTGACCAACCTGACAACTTCATTATCGACCGACCCAATGCCCGCCATCATCTGTCATTTGGTTTTGGGATCCACCGTTGCATGGGCAATCGTCTGGCCGAGATGTAATTACGCATCGTCTGGGAGGAGATTCTCAAGCGGTTTCATACCGTCGAAGTGACGGGGACGCCCGAGAGAACCTATTCCACCTTCGTCAAGGGCTACACCAAGCTACCGGTTCGCCTGCATCCTCGCTAGACCGTCACCCCGCATTCTCGGCGGCAAGAATCAGTGAACCTGCCGCCAAGATTGCGCTTATTCGATTGCAAGCATATAGTTAGCTAACAATTAGATTGCTTGCGAACGACTATGATCAATGCCGCAGAAGAGCGCCGAGTCGCCTTTATCACACGCCTGTTTCTAGCTCGAAATCGATATCGCTTTGCCATGGATGACCAATTCAAGCCCCTCGGGATCACCGATGCGACTTGGCGAACACTGTTTTATCTGGAACAAACCGGAGACGGGGTATTGCAGAAGGACCTCGCCAGGGTGATGGGTATTGAAAGTCCGGGCCTGGTTCGACTCCTTGATACCCTGGAAGCCAAAGACCTACTGGTACGTAAACCCGCAGTCAACGACCGACGAGGCAAGACGGTGCACTTAACGCCTCAAGCCACCGCACTATTAGCCGAACTACACCTCAGTGCCGCCCAGGTACGTGACCAACTGCTTGAAAATATCAGCGATACCGAAATCCAGACTTGCATCACCGTGCTCGACAAGATACTCGACGCCGCAGATCGAGGCACACAATCATGACCCAGCCCAAGTCTTCGAAGGATACCAGTGTCACCCTGTCAGCGACTGAACAATCAACTCGACCGGCAATCTGGTCGACAACCAATGTCAGCGCGATGCTGATTCTGATCTTTAGCTCACTTTGGTTAGCTTGGTGGTTTTTACAACGAGCAGACTCTGTGTACGTGAATGACGCCCGCGTGGCATCCCACATGATCAGTATCAGCAGTCGCATTCCCGGTAGGATTATCGATATTTCCGTCCTTGAAGGCCAAACTATTCAAGCGGGCCAGATATTAGCCACCATTGACGATCGGGAAATTCAGCTCCGCATCAAAGCGATTGCGGCCAATCTGGCAACCCTGCAAGCGGAATTTGGCCGCCAGCAGAACCAGCTGATCCTGACAGAGCGGCAAGTCGAATCCGAGATCGATGCCCAAAAGTACCACCTGGCGGCAACCAAAGCAGCACTGGCAGAAGCTGCAGCTCTGGTCGAGCAGGCCCAGCATGACTTGAACCGCGCCAACAGTCTGCGCCTGGACAAATTAATTGCGGACGAAACCTGGGAACAGCGTGATCTGGGCCTACTAACGACCAATCAGCTGTATCTGCGTCGCCAGGCGGAAGTCGATGCCGCCAGCGCCCAAGTCGTCAAGGCCGAAGCCGCGCGCGCCGAACTGCAAGTGATTGAGAGCGAGCTATTGATCATCACAAGCCGCCAGAACCAACTTGCAGTCGAGAAGCAGCAGCTACTGACGTCTCTTGAGGATCACAGCGTCGCAAGCCCAATCCAAGGCGTTATCGACGAGACCTTCGTCAATCCCGGAGAGTATGTCTACCCTGGCCAACGGATCATCATGTTGCACGACCCGCTGGATGTTTGGATCAAGGCCAACGTCAAAGAAACCGAAATCCGTTACTTGCAGGTAGACAGCCCAGTTCAGATCTTGGTCGACGCCTGGCCCGATGAGAGCTTCCATGGCCGCGTTGCCCGAATCGGCCAGTCCGCGACCAGCCAGTTCGCACTGCTACCCAGCCCCAATCCGAGCGGTAACTTCACCAAAATCACCCAGCGTCTGGAAGTTAAGATCACCATCGACGATCCGCGAGGCCTACTGAAGCCCGGCATGATGGTCGAGTTAAAGATTAGAGCCAACTAGCTTGCTATGAGCTCTCGAGTCCCTATAGGTATACAGGCATCACCTTCAGTGCTCCTCATGTTCGAGCGCTACGGACCTGCCTACACCTGGTTTGCGGTGGCTACCGCGATGATTGGCTCCTTTGCGACGCTCTTAACGGGCACCATCATCAATGTCGCGATTCCCGAGGTCATGGGCGCCTTTGGCATCGGCCAAGACCAAGCCCAATGGCTGTCCACCGGATTTTTGGCTGCGGGTACCGTCACCATGCTTCTGGCAGCCTGGGGCACAGCGGCGTTTGGTATGCGTACGACTTACGTCTTTTCGATGTTGGTGTTTCTCGCTGGCTCGGTTCTCGGCGGCATCGCTCAAAATTCCGAGCTATTGATCGCCTCGCGCGTCATACAGGGGGCAGCGGCCGGTGTCTTGAGCCCATTGTCCATGGTCATCAACTACCAGATATTTCCCGCCAAACAACGTGGCCTGGCGATGGGCATCTTTGGCATCGGCGTGGTCCTTGCGCCCGCGTTGGGTCCAACCCTCGGCGGCTTGCTGATCGACAATTATGATTGGCGTTACGTGTTTTACCTCGCGGTGCCATTCACCATGGTCAGCATTCCCATGGCGATCATGTTTATGCCCGAGCGCGACGCAGACTCGGCTATCCCACCATTGGACTGGGTCGGCGTCATCCTGGCTTCGATTTTTCTCGTCAGCCTCTTAACCGGCCTCACCAATGGTGAGCGTGATGGCTGGGAGTCAGACGCTATCGTCGGTCTCATGGGTACCGCCGTACTCTCCATGACACTGTTTGTCTGGTGGGAGAACCGGGTTGCTCACCCATTGCTGAATTTGAGTCTGTTCACCCACGGGCGTTTTCTCGCCGCCTCGGTTGTCACGTTTATTCTCGGTATTGGCCTGTATGGTTCGACCTATCTAGTACCTCTGTTCCTGCAGACCTTGCAGCACATTACACCAACCAATTCCGGCCTGTTGATGTTACCTGCGGGCCTGGCGATGGCCGCGCTGTTTCCCTTCGCCGGTGCTCTGAGTGATCGTATTGAGCCACGTTATGTCATTATCGCCGGGCTCTTACTGTTCGCGATCTCGAGCTGGCTGATGCGTCTGGTTGATTTTAATACCGCTTATGCCCAGCTGATGCTCTGGGCCGTCATAGGTCGGATAGGGCTGGCACTGATCTTTCCATCACTAAATGCCGCCTCTCTGGCGAGCTTACCACTGGAACTCTTGAGCCAGGGCTCCGGCGCTATCAATTTTCTACGCCAATTGGGCGGCGCATTTGGCGTCAACCTATTATCCATCTTCCTGGCTCAGCGAACCGCTGAATACAGCCACGCTTACACCGCGACCCAATCGTCACAGCCAGCCACACTAGCCCTGCTGCAACAGATCCAAGACAGTGTCTTCGGCGAGCGTCTTGGCTTTCTGATGCAATTTGATCTGTCCTTCGGCTATCTTTCCAGCGCCATCTACGGCCAGGCGATGGTCATGTCCTTTCGCGAAGGGTTTTTGGCGATAGCGGTCATTTTTTTCGTCTCAATCTTGCCCGCATTGTTTATGCGATCCCCAAAAGTGCAGCGCTAGCGGCAATTACCGCGAAAGAAGCTGGTTCAAATACTCGCGACTTGGTATCGTCTCCGTCGCTAGCCCATCCATTTGACCTAAGCAGGCATCCGTGTCCTTACTGACTGATTTACCGCTCAATCCAAAGC
>JABMOJ010000484.1 GCA_013204195.1 SAR86 cluster bacterium | reverse complement strand
GTTCAAATCCTGCCCCCGCTACCAATAATTTAGACCAAAAAAGCCCCTCATTAGGGGCTTTTTGTTAACGTAAGTTCGAGAATCGTCATCCTTCGAAATTGCGAAAGGAATATGCGCTGTAAAACTGGCCCGTATGTCCGGTTATTGGAATGGGCTGTTGGCCCATTTTGTGTTTCAGGGATAGAGATTTTGCTGGGCATTGCGTCATTTGGCGTAATTTATTGGTAAGTGACCAATCTAGGGCGAATTGTTGAATAAAGATTTAAAAGCGCTGATCGAACCGGTTGTTATCGGGCTTGGATATGAACTGTGGGGTTTTGAGCATCAAACCCAGGGCAGACATTCCCTATTGAAGATTTACATCGATGCGCCTGCGGGTATTGAGGTGGACGATTGCGCGAAGGTCAGTCGCCAGTTAAGCGGTGTCTTGGAGGTTGAAGATCCGATTCGAGGTAATTATACCCTTGAGGTTTCATCGCCGGGGCTCGATCGACGACTGTATACGTTGGCGCAATATGAGGCATTTAAAGGCGCGAAGGTAAAGCTCAGTTTGAGCAAGCCATTTAATGGCAAGCGACGTTTCACTGGCCTGTTATGCGGTATAGAAGGGGACGAAGTCGTCATTCGAACAGGTGATGAAGAAACCTTGTTCCCTATTGAGCAAATAGATCGGGCGAATGTGGTTCCTGAATATAAGTAAGGCTGATGTGGGCTGGCGCAGCTCCAGCAAAATTGTCAGATTGGGGCAGTATAATGGGTAAAGAAATCTTATTGGTTGTCGAGTCAGTTTCGAATGAAAAGGGCGTTCCCGAGGCCGTCATTATTGACGCGCTCGAAGTTGCGTTGGCAACCGCGACCAAGAAGCGTTACGGCGATGATGTCGATTTGCGCGTCTCGATAGACAAAGTAACCGGCGAGTATGAAACCTTCCGTCGATGGCGGGTGATCGGTGACAACGACGAGATGGAATTTCCGGGGGCGTTACTGCACATCACTGATGCGGAAGAGAAAGATCCTGCGTTGCAAGTGGGTGACTATTACGAGGAGCCTGTAGAGTCGGTCGAATTTGGACGGATTGCAGCGCAGACCGCAAAACAGGTTATCGTTCAAAAGGTTCGAGAAGCCGAACGCGCCCAGGTTGTCGAAGCTTACCGGACACGAGTAGGTGAGCTGGTTAATGGGCAGGTTAAAAAAGTCACCCGCGATGCGGTGATCGTTGATCTTGGTAATAACGCCGAGGCAGTGTTGCCCCGAGAAGACTGGATTCCTCGAGAAACATTCCGAGTCGGCGATCGACTCAGAGCATTGCTCAAAGAAATTCGTCCCGAGTCACGGGGGCCACAGCTTGCCTTATCAAGAACCTCCCCTGCTATGCTTATCGAGCTCTTCAAAATTGAAGTGCCTGAAATTTCTGATGGTGTGATCGAGATCTTAGGCGCAGCCCGGGACGCAGGTTCGCGCGCAAAAATCGCGGTTAAGACCAACGATGGCAGAATAGATCCGATCGGCGCCTGTGTCGGTATGCGCGGCTCGCGCGTGCAAGCAGTCTCCGGCGAGCTTGGCAATGAGCGAATTGATATCGTCCTATGGGCAGATAACGTCGCGCAACTCGCGATCAATGCGATGTCCCCGGCGGAGGTGGTCTCTATCGTTGTGGATGAAGAAACGCGAAGCATGGATATTGCTGTAAGCGCAGATAATCTAGCCCAGGCTATTGGCCGCGGCGGTCAGAACGTCAAGCTTGCGAGTGAGTTAGTCGGCTGGGAGCTCAATGTCATGACCGTTGAAGATGCCGCTGAAAAACATGAGCAAGAGGCTGGGTCTGTCATGGAGTCGTTCATGGCGCAACTCGACGTGGATGAAGACGTGGCGGTCGTGCTAGTTGAAGAAGGCTTCAGCAGTCTCGAAGAAATTGCCTACGTGCCGATCGAGGAAATGCTGGCGATCGAAGGCTTCGATGAAGCGATTGTCGAGGAGTTGCGTAGTCGGGCCAAGAGCGCGCTGACAATGATCGAACTCGCCAAAGAAGAAAAACTGGATAGCGTAGAACCTGCGCAGGATCTGCTTGAGATGGAAGGTATGGATACACGCTTGGCCTATCAATTGGCGAAGATAGGTATCATTACCATGGAAGATCTCGCGGAACAGGCGGTTGATGACCTGGTGGATGTTGACGGACTGGATGAAGCCAAAGCCGGCGAGCTGATCATGACTGCACGTGCGCCCTGGTTTCTAGAAGAATAGTCTTAGAAAAAGCGAAGAGAAGGTGGGTCAGGATCGCGGATCGCAGGTCCTGAAAGACGCTGACAGAATAGGCACTTAGGCTGTAAATGTGGTCGGTTTTAACACTACGGGGATATTGTAGATGGCAGATGTAACTGTATCGCAACTGGC
>JABMOJ010000483.1 GCA_013204195.1 SAR86 cluster bacterium | reverse complement strand
GTCAATTGCTTGCCGCGACTCATGTCCTCGAGTCGGGCTTGGGCGAAATAAATGTCGATGCCCAGTTCTTCATCGCGGGCCTTGACGTAGTCTATATCGGCGCCGACACACAGAGCCAGGTTCGAGGGCAATGTCCAGGGGGTGGTGGTCCAGGCGCTGATATAAGCGTCTTCATCACGTAGTTTGAACAAGACGGTGACAGCCGGGTCTTGCACTTCCTGGTAGTTGGAAGTCGCCTCGAAGTTTGACAGCACGGTGCCTAGCGCCGTGGAGAAGGGCACGACCTTAATGCCTTGGTAGATCAGCCCCTTATCCCAGAGTTGTTTGAATACCCACCAGACAGACTCCATGTACCAGGGTTCCATCGTCTTGTAGTCATTCTCGAAGTCAACCCAGCGGCCAATTCGAGTGATCGTGGATTCCCATTCGCTGGTATAACGCTGCACGATGGCACGACATTCGTCGTTGTAGCCCTTGATGCCGAGCTTGGCGACAGCCTCTTTCGATGACATGCCCAGGGCCTTGTCAATCTCATGTTCGATGGGCAGGCCGTGGCAATCCCAGCCAAATCGGCGCTGCACATAACGACCTTTCATCGTGAAGTATCGAGGTACAGCATCCTTGAGAATAGAGCCTACCAGATGGCCATGGTGAGGCAGGCCCGTGGCAAACGGTGGGCCATCATAAAAAATGTAAGGCGCTGCGTCGGCGGTTTGCGCTAAGGATTGCTGGAAAACCTGGTTGTCGCGCCAGAACTCAAGAATCTTGTGTTCGGATTCGACGAACGAGAACGTCTCGCTGCTGGCTGTACTGTTTTCTTCGTCCATCTTTCACCTTGCCCGGCCTAACCTGTGGTCGCCAGATCATAGTCTTCGAATGTAGAAACAAAAAACCCGCCTGGTGGCGGGTTGCGGAATCATCTTGCTACGCACTTCACCCCATTATTCTGTTATGAATAATGCCAATTGCAAGCAAGGCTATTCTTGTCAGGTTTCGCATAAGGCCAAAGGATAGGCATTCTCGCTGGCATGTCAAGAACCTTACTGTTGGCCCCTTTATTCTTGGGCCTGTTTCACGGTCCTGCTGGACCTTTTACTCACGGTCCTGTTGGACCTTTTATTCACGGTCCTGCTGGACCTGGCGAACGCTGCCTCTGGAATTGATCTTCTGGACGATGGTTGCCACTAGGCGGCCGATATGAAAGGTGTGATACCAGTCTGGCGTATTGTCGTGTTCAACGGTGCTGGTGCCGACAAAGTTAAACTGCCAACCTTCCCTGACTGATCGCGCCTTGAGTGCTGTCAAGCGCTCCCAGGCTGGCTCTGACAGTATGGGGTGGACACAGGCGACGACGATGTCTGCGGCGCCACGGCTTTTGAGTTCATCAACGGCGGCGACCACGGAGCCTGCGGAATCGACGATGTCGTCTACCAGCAGTACGTTTTGATCCTGAACTTCACCGATCAGGGTCGAACGAAATACTTGGTTGGGTTTTGAATAATCGCGTTCCTTAGATAAAGCGGCGAGATCCGCCGACAGTTCTTCCGCATAGGCGCGAGCCCGCTCCAAATAACCCACGTCGGGTGAGACGACCACGTCGCCGACGAGACCTTTGGCCACGAGCCACTCTGTCAGATGGCGGGTTAGAAAGACGTTTTCCAGGTGCGTAAACGCCGGGTTGAACATGCCGGCGATGGCGTCGTTGTGAATCTCGACGGCCATCACGCGATTAGCGCCCGCGCTTTGCAGCATCCGTGCAAACAAGCCGGCGCTAATGCCCTCGCGAGTTCGGCCCTTGCGTTTGTCCTGCCGCGCACCGGGGTAATAGGGAATGATTGCCGTCACGTATTGCGCATCAGACAGCGCAGCGGCTTCAACCGCATGCAGGAGCATAATGAATCGGTCATACACGGTCCGCTCATCCTGCTTGCCGATCATGGATTGAAACACATAGACGTCGTGACCGCGGACGTTGGCGTTGATGGCGAGCTTGCCTTCGCCACAAGCGAACCAGGTTTCTTCCGTCGGGATCAGCGGCAGACCCATGTGATCGGCAACGGTCTGGGCGAAATTCCGGCCAGACTCGCAGGTCATCAGGGCAATGGGTGCGCGCGGTGTCGGGTTCATGGGTTTGTCTCCAAGGATGGGCTTTGAATCAAGGATGCCAAGGTTGACACCAGTAAAGTGTGCTCTTCGTCGAGTACCTTTGCCGCTAGGGTTTCTGCGGTGTCATCAGCAGCTACGGCAATGATCTTTTGGGCTATAACCGGGCCAGTATCGTAGTCGGCCTCCACCCAGTGCACGGAGATACCGGTCTGTTGGTCACCGTTGTCGATGACTGCTTGATGCACGCGTAAACCATACATGCCGTGGCCGCCGTGGCGGGGCAATAATGATGGGTGAACGTTAATAATTTTTCCGCGGTAATAATCAAGGGTCAAGGGCCCAAGCTTCTTCATGTATCCGGCGGTGATCACCAGGTCAACCTGGTGGTCGCGCAGCGCGGTCAAGATCGCCTGGTCTTGGTCTGTGGCTTCGGGATGGGTGATATTGGAGATATGCAACGCCGCGATATCAGCTTGGCGCGCTCGGCTCAGTGCACCGCTGCCGCTGTTGTTGCTGATGGCGACGACGGCGCGCGCGTTAAGCTGGCCGCTTGCACAGGCATCAATAATAGCCTGGAAGTTACTGCCGCGATGAGAGGCCAAGATGCCGAGTCGAGTCATGTTGAAATGGGATGTCGATAAAGCAGCGAATTCTACCACGGCGCTGATCAAAAATGCTGCTAACTTAGCCGGGACTTGCGCCGGTCTTCAGTCCAAATTGATCCCGCAGGGTTTTTTTCTGCACCTTGCCCATGGTGTTGCGAGGTAGCGCCGGCACAAAATGCACGGTTTTCGCGATCTTGAAGTTTGCCAGGTGCTGTTTCATATAGCGGATGACTGTGGCTTCATCCAGTTCGCTGTCGTCGGTGGCGACGATGATGGCGGTGACCGCTTCTCCGAAATCGTCATCCAACAAGCCGATGACGGCAGACTCAAGCACGCCTGGGAGTTTATCAAGGATGGTTTCGATTTCCTTCGGGTAAACGTTCAGGCCGCCGCTGATGATCATGTCCTTGCTGCGGCCGACGATGGCGATATAACCTTCCGCGTCTATTTGGGCCAGATCGCCGGTCTTAAAGTAACCGTCGTTGGTGAATTCCTCTCGCGTCTTTTGGGGCATGCGCCAATAGCCTTTGAAGACATTGGAGCCGCGAATCTGTAGTTCGCCGGCGGTATCTTGGGGGACGGGTTCGCCTTGGGGGTCCACAATGCGGGTCATAACGCCTGGCAATGCTGGACCCACAGTGCCGGGTTTTTGTGGGCCCAGCAGGGGATTGCTGGTATTC
>JABMOJ010000042.1 GCA_013204195.1 SAR86 cluster bacterium | reverse complement strand
CTTCATACCCGCCTGCATATTTTCTTCCGTACGAAATACGCCAAAGTTCAATTGCATACAGGATTGTAATTCACGCTTGAGACCAGCAACGTTTTCGCCGCTGGTAGACTCGTTCCAACGACTCAAACGTTGAGTCGCGGCTTCAATATCAGAGCTGGATGCCACGCCGGAATCCATGCCTTGGTTCAGCGCATCGGTGATATGCAAGCCCGCTGATCTACCAAAAACCACCAGGTCCAGCAATGAATTCCCGCCCAGGCGGTTCGCACCGTGGACCGAGACACAAGCAGCCTCACCCACTGAGTACAAACCATTAACAATTTCATCTTCACCCTTGGCATTCCGCGTAATGGCCTGCCCATGAATGTTCGTGGGAATGCCACCCATCATATAATGGCAAGTAGGCACAACTGGAATCGGCTCTTTAACGGGGTCCACATGGGCAAACGTCTTGGCTAGCTCGACAATACCAGGCAATCGAGAATGCAAAATTTCTTCGCCCAAATGGTCAAGCTTCAAGAACACATGATCACCATCCTCACCGCCGCCTCGACCCGCGAGTATTTCAAGGATCATGCTGCGAGCTACAACGTCCCGGCCCGCCAAATCTTTGGCTGTCGGCGCATAACGTTCCATAAAGCGCTCACCATCTTTATTGATCAGGTAGCCACCTTCACCCCGGCAGCCTTCAGTCACCAGGGTTCCCGCGCCAGCAATACCGGTTGGGTGAAACTGCCACATTTCCATATCCTGGAGCGCCAGATCAGCTCGCAGAGCCATGGCAGCACCGTCGCCAGTGCACATTAAGGCATTCGTCGTCGATTGGTAGATCCGCCCTGCTCCGCCTGTGGCCAACACTGTCGCTTGCGCTTTGATGTAGTTCACTTCGCCGGTTTCCATGCAAATTGCGATCACACCCACTACGGCGCCGTGGGCATTTTTCACCAGATCCACAGCGAACCACTCGGACAGGAAGACTGACCCTGCCTTGGTGTTACCCTGATACAGCGCATGCAGCAGCGCGTGGCCCGTGCGGTCAGCTGCAGCACAGGTTCGAGCGGCTTGGCCACCCTTACCAAAATTCTTTGACTGGCCACCAAACGGACGCTGATAAATGCGGCCATTATCGTTCCGGGAAAATGGCAGGCCCATGTGGTCTAGCTCGTAGACCGCCTGAGGCCCGACACTACACATATACTGGATCGCATCTTGATCACCGATATAGTCGGATCCCTTGATGGTGTCATACATGTGCCAGCGCCAATCATCGTTGGGGTCATCGCTAGCTATAGCACAAGTGATACCACCTTGGGCTGAGACCGTGTGTGACCGGGTCGGAAAAACTTTCGAGATCACGGCGGTTTTACGGCCCGATTCGGCTAACTGCAGTGCGGCACGCATGCCGGCACCACCACCACCAATGATGATGGCGTCAAATTCCAGTGTAGGTAACTCACCCATTAAACTAATTCCCCCAGAGTATCTTCACGCCCCAGAATAAATAACTGGCCAACGTCAAAATACAGATGACTTGATAAATTAAGCGATAACCGTCGGCTTTTTGCCCAAAGTAATGCTCTCGAATGTAATCAGTACCGATCGTCCACATGCCAATCCAGGCATGCGCACAGGTTGATACGAGCGCCAACATGGTAAAGATCTGCATCCAGGTGTGAGAAAACAGCATTTGCCAGTCGGCATAAACCATCTCACCTTGAATCAATAAGTAGCCCACCAGAAACACCGTGTAGGCCGCTAGAATATAGGCCGTTACCCGTTGCACGATGAAGTCAGACAGGCCATTACGAGAAAAACTTGTGACTTGAGTAACCATAATTTTGTCCTTTAACCCTGAATAACCCAAATGCCGGCGAGAAAAATCAATACGGCAGAGACTAGAAACGTGACTCTGGCGGCAAACTTACTGCCTTCGACGGTGTCAGCAATTTCCATATCCAGAAGCAGGTGTTTGATACCGGCGACAAAGTGATACGCTAGCGCTGACAGCAGCCCCCAGGTAACGAACATTCCAAAAGGTGAGTTCATCAGACCCTTGAGGACATCGAAGCCGGCCGCAGAGGATAATGACAAGTCTAGCGCATACAACCCGAAGGCAATGCCAACAAACAGAATAACCCCGGCAATTCGATGGGTAATAGAGGCCAGCGCAGCCAAGGGCCATGCAAACGCCATCAAATCTGATGGATTCACGTTAATAGGACGGTGATCGTTTTTCACAAATAAGTACTCAAATTGAGCCCACCTGACCCGATTCAGGACATCTGTCCTTTAATCGGTGCGGACGGGAAAATGGCTTTTGAATTTCGCGGGGCAATAATAGTGAGTTTGTTGGCAAAAGACAAACAAAGACCCGCATGCCGCGGATATATCAAGGCTTTACAAGCTGCGCTGGTTTTGGAATCATGTCGCTCCGCCGCAGCATATGTAGATTGCTCATTTGAATAATGGCAATCGTCAACGAATGACGATTCAGCGGGTAAACTGGGAGTTCTTTCATGGTACAAAAAGTTGAAATTACGATTGATGGCAAATCCATCGATTTAAATGTTCTCGAGGCTTCCGAGGGAAACAATGTTGTCGATGTCAGGGGCCTGATAGCCGAAGGTGTCTTCACCTATGACCCCGGCTTTCTATCAACGGCCAGCTGTGATTCGAAAATCACTTATATTGACGGAGACGCCGGCATACTGTTGTACCGAGGCTACGCGATAGAACAATTGGCCAGTCAAGCAAGCCATCTGGAAGTCTGTTATTTGCTGCTGAACGGAGAACTACCGAGCTCGGCGCAACTGGCCGAGTTCGACGCCAGCCTCAAAGACAAACAGTATGTCGACAAACAATTCCAACAAATTTTCAACGGTTTTGCTCGCGGCGCGCACCCCATGTCGATGGTTGGCGCTGCTATCTCTGGTCTGGCTTCGTTGTACCATGAATCGACTGACATTACCGACGCCGGAGATCGCATGACCACGGCCCACCGGCTAATTG
>JABMOJ010000482.1 GCA_013204195.1 SAR86 cluster bacterium | reverse complement strand
TTCGCGGATTGCTTCGCGCAGCTCGACTTTTTCCTTGGCTTCCGTTGCCACTGGATCTGTGTAACCGCGCGGCGGTTCCTTGACCGTTAATTTGAAAATGACGGCAATCAACAGACCTGGCAGGCCGACTACAAAAAAAGCCGTTCGCCAGTCGAACGTATCGGTCACCCAACCACCGATAATATTGGCGAACATCGTGCCTAGCGTTACACCCATGGCGTAGACGCCCAGCGCCTGAGATCTTTCGCGCGGCGCGAAATAGTCAGCAATCAAAGAGTTGGCCGGCGGTGTACAGCCCGCCTCGCCAATACCGACGCCGACGCGACACATCAGCAAAACCCAGAACGCGCCGATGGTGATAGAGCCAATGGTGATCTCCGTTGCCAGTCCACAGAGCACCGTCATTAGGGACCACAGGGCAACACAGATAGTCATAATCCACACGCGGTTAGCCGCATCGGCATAGCGAGCGAGAGGGATGCCCACAATGGTATAGAGAAGGGCAAAACCGAAACCAGTAAGGAGGCCGAATTGGGTGTCGGAAATGCCGAGTTCCGGTATAAGATCCGGACCAACGACAGCGAGCAGACCCCGGTCAACGAAGTTCATTATGTAGATAATCGTGAGGGCGGAGAGCACATAGGTTCGGTAACGTTTGGTACCGTAGCCCGTGACGTTAGTCTGCACTCCAGCCTCTTCAATTGAGGTTGCTGTTGTCATATATGAATGTCTCTATGGTCTGTGACCAGTATTGTTGGCTTTGACTGTCAATATGCCACTTCGCGCACTTTGCCCGTCAGCAAAAAAAGTCGGTCGGCACAAGGTCGGTCGGCACAAAGCGAGCCAGTGTAGCGGGATATCGTGCCGAGGGCCAACTTCCGGGGTCAGAGCCAAGTGCCAGCGTCGAGTTGACCTTGCTGCCAGCGATACGCGGCGTCCGGCGGTTCATAAAGGGACTGGGAAGAATGTTAACGCGCCCGAAAACAGGCATGGGATGCGCCAGAGCGCAGTATCTTGTCAACCATATCAGCGTGACCCTTTAGAGCGTCTTTAACTCGGCGTCCCCGGCTCGGCGTCCCCAACTCGGCGTCCCCGCCGATATGCCACCAGACCTGCCAGTTGATCAGCGGTTTGACGTCTCTCTGGCCCCTCTGGCATCCGATGCTTTGCCCCGGTTTTCGGTCTTCTACGGCCAGCATGGCGGTTTGCTCAATTGATGGGTGTCCCAATCGTTATTGATGGGTGTCTCGATCTTTCATATACTCGCGGGTCGATTGAATCACGCTTCCAACCACTGAAGGTACATTAAGCCTATGATTATTCATTCCAGCCCGCTGCCCGATGTAGAAATCCCGTCTGTAACGATTACCGCGCATGTATTGCGCAAGGCTGAGGCGCTGGCTGACTTGGTCGCGATTCGAGATGCCGCGGGCACCAGCAGCTACACTTTTGCGGAGCTTAGCAACGCCATTCACGCCTTAGCAGGCGGCCTGGCCGCGCGCGGCATCGTCCCGGGCAAGGTGGTTGGTCTTATGGCACCCAATCTGCCTGAATACGCTGTGGTATTCCACGGTGTTGCCGTCGCCGGCGCTGCTGTCACCACTATCAACCCCACCTATGGTCCGCAAGAGGTCATGCACCAACTTAAAGATGCCGGTGCGAGCATGCTGTTTACGGTGCCCATGTTCGCGGCAACCGCCTTGCAGGCCATCGAAGGCACCGCGGTGACCGAGGTTATTATTATCGGCGATGCTGTGCCCGGTACGACCGCCATGAGTGAGGTTTTTGGTGATCCCATCGAGCAGGTCCCTGTTGATACAGCCACGCACACGGTGGTATTGCCCTACTCGTCGGGCACCACGGGCTTACCTAAAGGCGTGATGCTGTCCCATCGCAATCTGGTGGCTAACATTGAACAATGCATCCATGCTATTCGCTATCAGGAAAACGAGGTGGCGCTGGCAGCCCTGCCGTTCTTCCATATCTACGGCATGCAGGTCTTAATGAACGGGCTGATCAGCAACGGGGTGGCAACCATCACCATGCCTCGGTTCGATATGGTGGAGGCATTACAGGCGGTACAAGAGCTGAAGATCACCCGCTTCTTTGCTGTCCCACCCATCATCATTGGTCTGGCGAGCGCGCCCATTGTCGACCAGTACGATCTGTCATCGATCAAACAGGTGTTTTCCGGCGCAGCCCCGCTGGGCGCTGAACTCGCCGCTAAGGCCGCTGCACGACTCGGCTGCGAGGTGGTCCAGGGCTTTGGCATGACCGAACTCAGCCCCGTGAGTCACTCGACAGTTGAGGGCGACTATCGCCCCGGCACCAGTGGCGTGACCATCTCCAATACCGAAAGCCGCATCGTCGACCCAGACACGGGTGAAGATCAGCCCGTTGGTGGCCGCGGCGAGCTCTGGGTGCGTGGCCCGCAGGTCATGACGGGGTATTTGAATAACCCCAAAGCCACTGCGGAAACCATTGACGCTGACGGCTGGCTGCATACCGGTGACATTGCCGTTATCGATGAGCACGGCCACATGAGTATCGTCGACCGCATGAAAGAGCTCATCAAGTTCAAGGGTTTCCAGGTTGCCCCGGCAGAGCTGGAAGCACTACTTCTCACGCACCCGAAGATTCTCGATGTTGCGGTCATCGGCATTGCCGATGAGG
>JABMOJ010000481.1 GCA_013204195.1 SAR86 cluster bacterium | reverse complement strand
GTGTTAGGATACCTCGGTTTTTCATCTAGTTGGAGTATTGTACGATTGGAATTTCTTAACGACTATGGCCTATTTCTGGCGAAGACGGTGACTTTGTTGATCGCGATGATCATCCTGCTGGTGGTTCTGGTAGGGCACAAGCAGCGTCGGGTTGAGCGGGGCCATATCGAGGTTCGAAGCTTAAACGATGCCATCGAATCCGTCAGCTTCACGCTAAAAGACGCGGTACTCAATCCTGAAGCTTTGAAGCAAGACATCAAGAATGAGAAGAAGCGAGCCAAAGCGCTTCTGAAAAGTCAGAAGCAAGCGGTTAAGACCGGCGAGGATACCAAGCAACGTGTCTTTGTTATCGACTTTGATGGTGATGTGCAGGCCAGCGCGGTGGATCAACTTCGAGAAGAGGTCACCGCCATATTGTCGATAGCAACCCCCGCAGATGAAGTGGTGGTGAGGCTTGAGAGCCCTGGCGGGATGGTGCATAGCTACGGGCTGGCGGCTTCTCAGCTGAGTCGAATCGTAAGCAAAGATATTCCGCTGACAGTCGCCGTAGATCGAGTGGCGGCGAGTGGTGGCTATATGATGGCCTGTATAGGAACTCACATTATCGCAGCACCCTTCGCCTTGTTAGGCTCGATTGGCGTGGTTGCACAAATCCCCAATTTCCACCGTCTGCTGAAAAGCAAAGACGTCGACGTGGAGATTTTGACTGCTGGCGAGCATAAGAGAACCTTGACCATGTTTGGCGAAAACACCGATAAGGGTCGGCAAAAGTTTCTTGAAGAGCTTGAGGATGTCCATGTCTTGTTCAAGGAATTTATTGCTGAAAACCGTCCGGTGGTGAATATTGCTGAGGTGGCGACGGGTGAAGCTTGGTACGGCAAACGGGCCCTTGAGCACAAACTGGTAGATGAGCTTAAAACCTGCGATGAATACATCGTGGATAAATGCCAGGCCGCGGATGTCTTCCTGGTCAAGTATGTTGAGGACCGAAATCGAGTCGAGAAACTGGTTGAACGGTTCACTGCTGCCCTGACGCGCTTGAAGGGTGCCGAAGCCTTACGTAACCATGAACCGTTTAGGTTCTAGTCTGTGGTGAGGTCACTCACCGTGGATCATTAATAATCCTATCTATATGAAGAGAGCACCATGACTGAATTCAACGCATTTTGGGTAGAAAAAACCGAAGCCGGCATGCAACAGCAGGTCATTCAACGCAACACAGCTGACTTGCCTGATGGCGAGGTGTTGATTCGAGTCCAGTATTCGTCTGTTAATTATAAGGATGCCCTGTCTTCAAAAGGGATACCGGGGGTCACCAAGAATTATCCCCATACGCCAGGGATCGATGCGGCGGGTGTTGTGGTTGAATCCAGCATCGGAGATTTCACCGTTAATGATGAAGTCATCGTCATCGGCTATGACCTGGGTATGAATACCCCCGGTGGTTATGGTCAGTATATTCGCGTGCCAGCGGCCTGGGTGGTTAAGCTGCCGGCGGGTTTGACCGCTCGTGAGAGTATGGTGATTGGTACCGCCGGCTTCACCGCAGCGCTGTGCGTGGCCAAACTAGAGCAAATGGGCGCGGTACCGGCCGATGGTCCGGTATTGGTCACTGGGGCCACAGGTGGCGTCGGATCGGTCGCTGTGGCATTGCTTAAGAAGCTCGGGTTTGAAGTGGTCGCCAGTTCTGGAAAAGCCGACAAGGCAGATTACTTGAAGTCTCTGGGCGCCACACAAGTGATCAGCCGGGATGAATTAAGTGCGGAGAATAAACGACCGATGCTGGCGGAATCGTGGGCTCATGCCGTGGATACCGTCGGTGGCGAGATTCTCTCGAATGTTATCAAAAGCCTCAAGTATGGTGGTAGCGTCGCGATATGTGGCCTGGTAGCTTCGCCAGCATTTACGACCACCGTGTTGCCCTTCATTCTGCGCAACGTCAATGTACTGGGTATCGATTCGGTACAGCTGCCCCTAGCAACAAAGGCTGCAATCTGGCAGCGTCTGGCCACAGACTGGCGCCTAGGTAGCCTGGATGCTATGACCACTGAAATCGGCTTGTCCGATTTGCCGGTGGTGATTGATCAAATTTTCGCTGGGCAAGTGACGGGCAGAACGTTGGTTAATCTAGACAAGTAAGCGGCGATTGATCGGTGTACGCCGAGCGAAGTGCAGTGCGACCTTTCGGCGTTGCCTAGGCGAAACCTGAGAGGCTTCGTGTTTTGTGCTTGTGGCGCAAAGCGACGAAGCTAGTCTCGGCGAAGGCGATCTGAGACCGCAATGGGTGTCGGGTAACGGAACACGACAATATAGGAAGACAGCAGGAATGTGAGGATCGCCGTTGCCTGAATCAGGTGCGACGCATCCTCGCCGATCAACAACTCGGCGCTGGCGATATAGGCGATGAGTAGTGAAAACTCACTGATCTGACCAAGCCGAAAACCTATTTCCCAACTGTTGGTATTGGACTCGCTGCGGTTTCTTAGTAAGCCATGAAAGACGATGGGCTTAAGTACTAAGACGAGTGTTGCCATCACCAGGGCAGGTATGAGTACGTGGCTGAGCAAACCTAATTGAAAGCCTGCGCCTAGCGAGAAAAAGAACATCACTAAAAAGAAATCCCGTAAAGGCCGCAAGTTAACCGCAATGTATTGCGCAATGGGGCTGGTCGCTACAGAGACCCCGGCGATAAATGCACCGATCTCGTGGGACAACCCGGCATAAGTTGCCAGCTCTGACAAACCCAAACACCAGCCGATGGCGAGTAGAAAAACATATTCGAGAAAGGCATCAAATTTCGCCAATAGCTTGAGCAAGACGAAATTAACGAACAACCACGCGAAACCAATTAATAGGGGTAAGGCGAGGCCAACTTTCAGTAATTTGTCGACACTACTGTACTCCAGGAAACCACCGGTCAGCACCAACAGAACGATGATCGCGATGACGTCTTGAATCAGCAATAAGCTGACAACCAGTTCGCCAGTACGTCGATGATGCAGAACCGTCGTCGGCAGTAGCTTGATGCCGATAATGGTACTGGAAAACATCATGGCGACACCGATAATGAGGCTTTCTAATTGGGTATAGCCGAACAGGATGCCGACAGCGAACCCCACCGCAAAAAATGCCGCGCAACTGGCCAAACCAACGAGCAAGGCGCTGCCCAGCATATTGCCCAGCTTCGACGGTTGCATATCGAGGCCGAGTAAAAACAGCAAGAATATAATGCCGATCTTAGCGATGCTGCTAATCAGGGATGGATCAGAAATTAACGAGGTGCCAGACGGGCCGAGAATCACACCGATGGCGATATAGGCCACCACTAGTGGCTGGCGGGTAAACAGCGCAAGCGTTGCCAGCACCGCCGCAGAAGTGAAAATCAGAAAAAATGAAAATAAGACGGGATCGCTTTCCATAACGTTGATATTAAGTGATCCCATTGCAATCCAGAAGTCATTTACCATCTGACCTCAGACCAGCGGTTTGCCAGCCTCGACTAAATTTTCGGTTTTGAGCGGGGCCGGCCCGTTAACGCTGGCGGAATAGGGGCGTCGGTGAATCAATAGAGGCTTGATAATTAAAGC
>JABMOJ010000480.1 GCA_013204195.1 SAR86 cluster bacterium | reverse complement strand
CTGTTGGTTTCACCACGCCAGACCCTGCAGATAGATCGTTCATAATGGTATCGTTGTGATAGATACCGAGTGTATGGCTGCCGGCCCCGTTTAACGTCAGTGTCGCGGGGTCGTAGCCGGCCTGTTTGAGGCTGGCGATATATCCTGAATAGAGGGTCAACACTCGCTGCACGCTCGGATGCGAGAGGCTCGCCCCAAGACCGGTGAGGTGCGGCTCATAGCCCATCAAGCCAGATAGCTGCAAATGGTCTGGGTCGCTTGTGATCACTTGTATCATCGGCGCCATGGCCTCGGGGCTGGGGATGCCACCGCGATGCAGGCCGACATCAATCTCTAAGTTGACGCGCATTTTGATGCCCAGTTGTCGGGCTAGTGCTTGATATTGTGCGAGTCTTTCTGGCGTATCAATCAACCACTGAACGTTTCGGGCCGCATCAAATCGGGTCAGATCGACGTTTTCGTAAAACGTTCGCACGGCACTAATTGGCATGGGTTTGCCGAGCAGAGAATCTGTATCAGGAAACTTATCGGCGACTTCATTAAGAAAAGGTTGATGGAAAACCATGAGTGCATTGGTTTTTGCTCGCTGCATGACATGAGCCAACAACGCAACTGACGGCAGTGATTTTACGACCACGCGGTAAGTTTTGTTGGGGCCAACGGAATCGCTGATTAGGTCGATGTTGGTGTTGATGCGATCAAGATCCAGTAACAGTGCGGGTCTGCCCGGGCCTTGTTCTCTGAGTAGTTGATTCAGTGCGGAAAAATAAGCATCGTGTGGCTGGCCGACATCTTTGGGTCGCCATAGTAATATGCCGGCCGTGGACGCAGTGACTGCGGCGCCGGCTGCTCCTAACAGCACTGTTCGTCGTTTCATGCTGTCTTCCTCATAGGCCGAATATTTTACGCAAGTGCTCGTTTAACAGGCGGCCCTCTGGGTCGAGCTGGGCACGGATTTCTCTAAATTCATCAAAACGCGGATACAAAGCCATGAGCTGATCTGCACCCAGGGAATGCACCTTGCCCCAATGTGGTCTGCCACCATATTTCCAAAATATCGGTTCTATCAAGTTGAAATAGGGTCGATAGTCTTCAGAGGCAATGCGGTGAATTGAAATAGCCGCGTGATCTTCGTCCCCTGAACTCATCGACAACATGGTGTCGTCTCTCGACACATAGCGATACTCTAGCGGGAATACAACATCCACCGCAGCGTCGCTGATGGTCTGCAGAATTTCCTGCAGGCAGGCTGCACCATTTTTCAAGGGCACGGCATATTCCATTTCGTTGAATCGCGTGTTTCGAATGTTGGTCAGGATCTTGTACGACTCATCTACTCTTTCACTAAAACCTATCTGCTCCGCTAGCCCATTAACGAGGGGGCGGCGAAGGCTCGGCGGTACTTTCATCCAGCCTTGCATGGCCAGGTCAAAACCTGCTTCTTCTTCCGGCGACGCGGGCGGGTTATTGATGGGCTCATCAGTTGCATCAGTCGCGAGGGCGATAGAAAAATCTGAATGGGTTAACGGGAACAGTTCGAAATGCCGATGGGACGCCGCCTGTTGATCAAAATCGCGGAGTAGATTTTCGGTCTTGTCGACCCAGCTGGTCTGTTTTAAACGATAGCGTTGCGTGTTCTGCAGAGTGATTTGTGACACAACACCGAGGGCGCCTAGGCCTACCCGCGCTGCGTCAAACAATGCGGGTGCAGATTGTGCGTTAACATCATGCACCTCACCATTAGGGGTCACTAAGCGCAGGTCCGTAATGTATGCCGACAGGCACTTAAAGTTAATGCCGGTGCCATGTGTCGCCGTGGATGTTGCGCCGGCCAGTGTCTGACGGTCGATATCAGGTAGATTGATCATGGCTTGATTGATGTTGGCAAGCGGTGCGCCCATATCACCCAGTCGGGTGCCTGCACCAAATGTGGCTGTATTGTTCGCTGTGTCGTAGGATCGTAAACCTGTCAGCTGATCGAGCACCACCAGCACGCCGTCGGTAGGGACCAGCGGAGCAAAGGAATGACCCGAGCCGACAGGCCGTAACACACCTTTAGCCGAGGCAAGAAAGTCTGCAAGTTGCTGGTCATTCGTGGGTGAAAACCGAGCGGATGGATTGGCGGCTAAGGCGCCAGACCAGTTATGCCAGCGAGTAGATGCTGGAAAAAAGGATGATGCTGCTTGAGATGAGAGTGCGAGAACGGGGTTTAGCGCACCTAACATCGTGCCGAGGGCTGTTTTCGCGAGGAATCTACGGCGCGTGAGCGGCTTCATTTTTCAGCTCCCATGAATTCAATAAGGGCGACGAAATCCGAGTCCTCACAAGCCATACAATAACCTAGGGGTGGCATGTTATTGTACCCATTAAGGGTATGTTCCAATAATACATCGATGCCCTCCGCTGTTCTGGGCGACCATTCGTCCTGGTTGCCAATCTTCGGTGCACCACCTTGGCCGGTGACATGGCACAATGCACAACTGCTAGACCAAAGGCGCATCTGCGCTGTTGTGGGTGAGGCTACCTCAGTGGTGGTTACAGAAGACCTTGATTCAACTTCTGAGCCGGCTGGGTTCGATTGATTACAGCCGGCCAATCCTGCCATGAGTAAAGTTAAGCCAATTATTTTTTTCATCTAGAACCTGTAAGTTGCGTCTATCCCATAGGACCTTGGTG
>JABMOJ010000479.1 GCA_013204195.1 SAR86 cluster bacterium | reverse complement strand
TCATTCAATGGGTCATTCAATGGGTCATTCAATGGGTCATTCAATGGGGCTTGGTGTTTTCTCGAAGTATTGGTACAGATAATCGATATTTGACGCAAAGTGGGTTTCTTTGACAAGCTTGAAATCTGGCGTCGGAAAGTCAGGAAATGTGATGTCGCCTTCAACCTCAGTTTGAATGGTGGTGAGGTGGACGGCATCCGCCAGGCCTTGGGCCAGTGCTTGCTGATAGATCTGGCCGCCACCGACAATAAAGACGGGCCGCGGGTCATTGCTGACTGCTTGCAGTGCAGTGCTTAGTGAGCTGGCGATCTCGCAGCCGAGAACCGAATAGGCGCTATTGCGAGTCACAATAATCGTCCGTCGACCGGGTAGCGGTCTGCCGATCGACTCATAGGTTTTGCGGCCCATGATGAGAATGCCGCCGATGGTGATCTCGCGAAACAGCTTTTGCTCACCCTTTACCTGCCAAGGTATGTCGGGGCCATTACCGATAATATTGTTAAGCGCGCGAGCGGCTACCAGGCTGACGGTCACTTACATTTGCTCGACCGTGTCGATACCCAACAGGTCCAAACCCTGTTGGATAACCTGGGCGGTGAGATCCGCAATCAGCAGACGGCTGGTGGTGACCTCTGGCGCCGCCTTGAGAATCGGGCAGGCTTCATAGAAGGACATAAACAATCCGGCGAGTTCAAACAGGTAGTTACAGAGGATGTTAGCCTGATAGTCCTCCGTGACTGCGTCAACCGTCTCGCTGAACTGTAGTAGCTTCAAGCCCAGTTGCATCTCAAGCGGTTCCTGAATCAGGATGTCACCGCTCAAGGTGCTGGGGTCAATGTCTGCGCGGCGGAAGACGCTGCGGATTCGTGTGTAGGCATATTGCAAATAGGGGGCAGTGTTGCCTTCAAAGGACAACATGGTGTCCCAGTCAAAGACGTAGTCAGTGAGGCGATTTTTCGACAGTTCGGCATACTTAATGGCACCGACACCGACGACGCGAGCAATCTCATGGCGTTGCTCGGCATCCAGTTCAGGGTTCTTGGTGCTGACCAGCTCAAAGGCGCGGGCAATGGCTTCGTCAATCACCTCGATCAGTTTGACATCAGCGCCGTCGCGGGTCTTGAAAGGCTTGCCGTCCTCCTTGAGGATCACGCCGAAAGGCAAGTGTCGAAAGTCTTGCGTGTCGGTGATATAGCCGGCTTGCTTGGCGACCGAAAATAACTGTGAGAGGTGCAATCGCTGGCGCGCATCGACAAAATACAGGGCGCGATCGGTCTTGAGTGTTTGACTTCGATACCTTACGGCAGCGATATCACTGGCCATATAGGGGTAGCCGCCATCTGACTTCTGCACCATAGCAGGTAAGGGGTTGCCATCTTTACCCGTAAACTCGTCCAGGAAAACACACTTGGCGCCGTTGGAAACAGTGATCAGACCCTGGCTTGTCAGTTCATCGACGACCACGGGCAGATCAGCATTGTAATCGCTCTCGGCTTTGATGTCGGCTGGCGTGAGACTGATATTGAGTTTGTCGTAAACCGCCTGGCAGTGCTTGACAGATTCAGTGATAAATAGCTGCCACAATGCGCGACAGCGTGGATTGCCAGACTGGAGCCTGACCACATATTCCCTGGCCCGATGGGCAAACTCCGGGTCGGATTTAAATAAGCGGCTGGCAGCCATATAGAATCTTTCAAGATCCTTGAGTTCACTGCCCAGTGCGACGCCGCTGGTGTCTAGCTGGTCCATATAGGCCAGCAGACTGCCAAATTGTGCGCCCCAGTCGCCCACATGATTCGCGCGGATAACGTGATGGCCTTGAAATTCGAGGCTGCGCGCTGCTGCGTCACCGATTGAGGTGCTACGTAAATGGCCAATATGCATTTCTTTCGCCAGATTCGGAGCTGAGTAATCAATCACGATTGTCTCGGCGACTCTGGATTGAACACCAAGTTGGCTGTACTGACGCAGTTCGGTCAAGCTGGCGGCGATAAATTCTGCTGAAAGGTGAATGTTGATAAAGCCTGGGCCCGCGATTTCAACCTTAGCCGCGGCGGGGAAGTCGAGCGCCTCGATAATTGTGCCCGCCAGCACCCGTGGGTTCAGACCAAGACGCTTAGCCGCGCCCATCACGCCATTCGCCTGATAGTGACCGAATTCTGGGCGCTGGGAATTTTTGATGACAGCCGGCGCTTCAGCCGCACCGGCCTGAGTGAGTGCGCTGCAAATGGCCTGGTCAATAAAGAGCTTGAGGTTCATGGTTGTTAATATCGAGGTTGCAAAAACCTCGCCATGTTAGCGGTTTCGCTATCGCGGCGCCACAATCTCGAGGCTCGGGAACCGCCTGGCGTCAGAATTTTTCTGTTGATTAGCGGGATTTGGCCTGCTTTACCCCGTGGCACGGCGACTTCTCATACGGTAAGTCTGATGACCATCGCAGCAGGTGATGGCGTCAAATTCTAAACTTGAGTAGGATAAAGGCACACTTTGTGGAGATTGAGTCGATGCAACAAAATGGTTTTCACCATGTCGCTTTCGCCTGTCGAGACCTGGATGCAACTGTTGCCTTTTATCAGGGACTGTTGGATTTTCCTCTGGTCCATACTGAAATGCAGGGTAATGCTGAGGGTTTCCTGCGGCATATCTTTTTCGATTTGGGCGACGGTTCAAGCCTGGCCTTCTTCTACCTGCAAGGCATTGGTGAGCCGAAAGACTATTCTACGGCCATCTCGACGGATCTGGGCTTGCCGATCTGGGTTAACCATGTGGCCTTTCGTGCTGACCAGGCACGCTATGATCAGGTTAAGGAAACCATGACAGCGCAGTTGATCAAGCCCGTGATGGAAGCTGACCACGGTTGGTGTCGCTCCGTTTATTATGCTGACCCAAATGGTATTTTGATCGAGTTTTGTGTCGACTCGCCAGGGTTTAAGCCAGACCCGAAGGCGGCCATGGAGCTGTTGCATGCTGTGCCAGAGGGTTATACAAAATAGGTACGGGGTTGATCCAGGTGTTGAGCCGCACCTAGCCGGCCGCACCTCGCCGGCCGCACCTAGCCGGCCGCACCTAGTCAAGGTGGTGGCGGATGCGCTCGCAAAGTAGGTCAGTACTATAAGGTTTCTGAATAAAGTCGTGGCCCTGCTCGATAATAAAGCGAGTATGGGTACCGTTATAGGGATAGCCGCTGGTGTAGATCAATCTGACGTTCGGTGAGATAGCGCGCATGCGTTCAGACGCTTGTCTGCCGCCCATTTTTGGTAGCACCACGTCCATGACAACCAAGTCTATACCTTTGTGTTGAGCCTTAAAGATAGTCAAGGCTTCGTCGCCGTCGCGGGCTTCTATGACGTTATAGCCGACGCCCCGGAGTATCAGTCGAGCCAGATCTCTGACATGGTCGTTATCTTCAACCAAGAGCAGAGTCTCTGTGCCGCCGACGATTTTGCGCCGGTCTTTGTTGGTTTTTTGCAGGGGTCTTGCATGGCAGGCAGGTAGGTGAACTCGAAATGTCGAACCGCCGCCCTGGGTGCTGAGGATTTTGATAAAGCCTCGATGTTGCTTGATGATATCGGCCACCAGCGAGAGCCCAAGGCCGGTACCCATGCCCTCTGGTTTGGTGGTGAAAAACGGCTTAAAGATATGTTCCAGATCCTTTTCACTGATACCGGTGCCCGAGTCAACGATTGAAATGACGATGTAATTACCCGGCTGAATTTCGTGATCGGTGTCGGCCTCAGTGATGAGTTGGCGATCGGTAGTAATAGACAAGCATCCCGGTTCAAACATAGCGTCGCGGGCATTGATCATTAAGTTGATAATGACCTGTTCGATTTGAGACGGGTCGGCGAGTACGAGTGCCATGTCTGTGGTTTTGCTGATATGGACGTCGATATTCGCGGGCAACAGACGGCGGATCAGCAGGTCGAGATTAACAATTAGATTATTAATGTCGATCACGGAATATTCGGTTTTTTGAGGTCGGCTGAATGCCAGTAACTTATGGGTCATGTCAGCAGCAAGTCGGCCGGCGTGCTGAATTTGGCTGAGATAGTCGTGGCGCTCAGCAGTGCCGAGTGTTGGCGCCTGACATAACTCAGCGTAACCATTAATGGCGACTAACAGATTGTTGAAGTCGTGAGCGATGCCGCCGGCCAGTTGGCCGACAGTCTCCATTTTTTGCGCTGCGAGCAGTTGGTATTGCAATGCTTGTTGTTCGTTGCGTCGCTGTATGTGTTTAGAGTTATCTCGAATAATAACCGTGTATTGATCATGACCCTCAAGGTGCTGGCGATGCTGGCGATTGACTGAAACTTCAACTGGAATGCTACTGCCTTTTTTGTGGCGCCCATGGATTGTCCGGCGAGTTTTTTTTAGACCGTTAGGTTGCATGCCGATGCCTGCGGTATCGTCGAGTTGCTCGTCGAGAGTTCTCGATGTGTCGCCGCGGCTAGTTAAATCGGGCAGTAAATCGGCTAGGCTTTTGCCCTTCAATTCTTGCTGGCTGAAGCCGAATATGTCGGTGGCGGACTGGTTAGACGCGGTAATCTCGTTTCTATGATCAATCAATAGAATAGCTTCCGGTGACTGTTGAAACAGCGTCGCGTAGTTAGCGGCAACCTCCCTTATTTCAGACTTAAGGTTGTGAACGGCGCTCAATGATCTCGCGATGATGACAATACCTTGCGAGCTGCGATTGATTTTAGGTTGTGATTGGCACTCAATCTCTGCTGGCAGCCAATAGCCGTCACAGTGCCTGAGTTCCGTTGTCATGGTGCTGCTTGCATGGCTCTGCGTGCTGAGTTTGTTTAGGCTTAGCTGGAGGTGCTGAGCCGCGGCAGGAGAAAATAGTCGCTCGATGGGCAGCGCGAGAAACTGCTGCCGCGAATAACCGAGCCATTGTTGGATGGATGGCGTGACGAAGGTTGTCTGACGGTTGCTGTTCACAACCCAGAGACTTTCAGTCAAATGATTTGTCACAGTATCGTATCGATACTGCATATCCGCCAATTTTTTTTTGGCGTTCGCGCTTTGCCGCATAAGTCTGGTGTTTGCCTCACGCTGCGCAAAAGTTTGATCAAATTGCGTCATCAGCATTACCATCTGCTCGCGCCTGCTGTTTGCCGAAGGCGCAAATTTTCGGACTAAATGCCAAGCCAAGTTAATCAAGGGGACATGAATGTCAAAAGTGACTAGGTTCGCAGTTTGGTGCCAGGTTACCTGTTTAAGGTTCTTGGTGTGGCTGGTCAGCAGGCAAGCCATTTGTCCGCGCAGCAGATGATAGAGCGCCGTGGACGGCTGGTAGCCGTGCTGCATTTGCAGGTTGACTCGAAGGTATCTCGGGCTGATTTGTTGCAGTTCCAGCCTGCAAGGTAACATTTTTTCAATGGTGCCAGCTGCGCCGAAAGCGAAGCGGTAGGCTTCTTGCGTGCCTGTCAAGGATTGGCTGATCAACTGACAAGTGCGGAACTGATGGCTGTTCCAGGAGCGCATTCCCGCTGCGGCAATCTCGTCGTTATCGAGGTTGCTGGTCAACGCTTTGTCTATCAATAGAAATTTATCCCAGTCGAAAAGCTTCGAAGGATCAGACAGATAAATATAGGCCGCCTCACAAACGGCTAAGGCTGACGCGTTTTTGAAATGTTGACGGCACAGCGCCATCAGGCAATCCAAATAATGGCAGCTGACGTCAGGCTTCTCTACGATCAATGGGTGGTAGCGGGCGTTCTCTTCCATGAGATTACCAGTTAACGCCACATGGCGAATTTGAATAATCTCTACATAGTCGCTAGCGGTCAAGCGGTCTGTGAGAAAACCAATAAATTAAGGGAGATTGCTTGATCGTTCGATCAAAATTTGAGCACGAAGGCAAAGCTCCGGGTAACTTTTGAGTTCACTTACACCTTGTGGCGTGAGGCAATATACGCCTCTGCTGACCCGTTCAAACCATTGGTAGTAGTTTGCGCTGAGAATGCTTGAGGTTTTTTCGCCGGTGCCCTGCTTGCGTAATTCTCGAGTTGAGGATGGGCCGTTGTGCTGCAGGCAGCAACCAATCAGCACGGCATTTTCTCGATAGGCGGTGATGAGTTTTTGTTGATGTACACCGCCGGTATTATAGCTGCCAGACCGCCCGGCAATTTCACGAATGATCGCTGTGTGCTGCTTGGATTTGCGCGGTGCGATTTCCTCCATTGCTTCGAGCCTGTTCGTTGGCATGGTGATCGCTGAGCCGCCTGAAGGGTCGAACTCCTTTTTAACACTGATGCCAAGGGGACCGAAGTTCACGACCAGCAGGCCGAGCTGCAGCTTGCGTAAAACTCGAATAGTCCCTCGCCATTGTCGACTTCGACGATTGGCGGTTTCCGGAACAGCGACATACACGGCGCTGGTGATGGTCTGGCGATCAGTGGCCTGAATCAGCAGGGTTAAATTAATGCTGGTTTTAAGCTCAACTACAACGACTTGCTGGTCCCTTTGAGCCACGATATCACAGTGCCGCACTTCAGCCTGGACGGTATAGCCGTGGTCCTGAAGGTAGTCTTTTACGGGTTGGTATAGGTCTATTTCGAGCATGAGATTCGATGTTCAACGTTGAGCTAGAGCAAGAGTCTTGAGCTACACGAGGCGCTCAATCTATGGAGTTACAGTGTCTGGTAAACGCGCCAGTAGCTTTGGATATAGACCGCCAAAGCTACTATTGCTCATAATGAGAATATGCCAGGTGCCAGGCATCTGGATAACCGTTAGTGCCTGCTCGATAATATCTTCAATGGAGTCGGTGATAAGAACGCCAGGGCCAGCCAGTTTGTCAGCCATATCCCAGCGAGCGGTAGCGGGACGATACCAGATGACCTGCTCCGCGTTACTGACTGCTGCTTTTAGCGTGTCTTCGTGTGTGCCATTGCGCATGGTGTGGGAGCCAGGTTCGATGATGGCGAGGATTTTTTCCTGGCCGACCTTGTTCCGTAGGCCCTCGAGCGTCGAAGCAATCGCCGTTGGGTGGTGAGCAAAATCCTCAATGACATTCAGTTCGGCTGAGCTGTAAATAAGCTCCATGCGACGTTTAACACCCTTGAACTGGTTTAAAGCCTCGCAGGCAATAGCGGGGGTAACGCCAATGTGGCGGGCGGCCCCGATGGCGGCCAGTGCATTGGCCATATTATGTTTGCCAGTCATCGTCCAATCGACGATGCCTTGCAGTTTGCCGTCGAGGCTCACCTGGAAGCGACTGGCATCATTGCTGAGCAAATGGCCTGTGATATCTGCGGGCCCCTGGGTATCTTCACCAAAACTAATGCATGGCGTCCAGCAGCCGCGCTCGAAGACTTCCTTGAGATTGTCATCCTGCGCTGGGTGGATAACGAGACCTGTACTCGGGATCGTGCGCAATAAGAGATGAAACTGATTTTGGATCGCATCCAGGTTGGGAAATATATCGGCGTGATCAAATTCCAAATTGTTCAAAATAGCGGTTCGAGGACGGTAGTGCAGGAATTTCGAGCGTCGGTCGAAGTAGCTGGTGTCATATTCGTCTGCTTCAATGACAAAAAATGGCGAGTCGCCTAGTCGAGCCGATTCGCCGAAATTGATCGGTACGCCACCCACCAAAAAACCGGGAGACAGGCCTACATACTCTAAAATCCAGGCCACCATGCTGGTGGTAGTTGTCTTGCCATGAGTGCCTGCAACGGCAATAACCCATCGGTCAGGTAGCAAATATTTGCCAAGCCACTCTGCGCCAGAGGTATAGGGAAGCCCAGCATCCAGGACATATTCGACGGCAGGATTACCTCGAGGAAGATTGGCGTTGCCGATCATCACCAAATCTACATCAACAGGAATGTTGGCTTTGCTGAAACCATTTTTAATCTGAATGCCGGCTTGTTGGAGTTGGTCGCTCATGGGCGGATAAATATTTTCATCACAGCCGCTGACCTGGTGCCCCAATTGTTTGGCTAGCAGTGCAATACTGCCCATCAGCGTGCCGCAGATACCAAGTATGTGAACGTGCAAAGCGGGCTCCTTTCTAGGTTGACGGTTGGATTGGAACCAGCATCTGTGAGGCGGCAATAGTTAACACTTCGAGTGTGAAGGCGAGCGCTATGCCCTGGAACACGCTGATATCCATCGACCGATGAAAAATGAAACCAGCAATCGCCAATGACCAGAAGAAGATGACCCAGAATGCGGATTTCGCAAACAGAGTGAGTATATCGGCGTCGCTATTGATCAATAGAAGATTGACCACCAGGAGGAAAATCAAAATGATGGTGTTCGTCGCAAACAGTGAGGTCAATGTCGGAAGCGCTCGGCGCGAGGTTTTCTTCAGCCATAGAATGCCATAGACAAGAGATCCCTCGATGAGGACCTCGAAGGCAAGGCTGCTGCACAGCGCCGCGATGGTAAGGCTTGGACGGATCAGATTGACGGAGACGAAGGCGACGACCAGATAGGTGGCGAGCACGATGAACAAGATCGGTAGGCTGGCCGGTACCTTGTCGGGTCCGACACGTAGCAGGCACATCTGCCAAAAATAGAGCGTGATTTGTAACATGGCGGGATTATCACTGATATCTGACTCTGCGTACACTCGATCGACGGCAATACTTATAAAGAAGGGCCGTGACCGTGTGTGGGTACATTGGATAAAGCTTGATCTAGATCAATAGAATGAAAGATTGAGAGCGTTATTATCCGGCGGCTAAAAAAGAACAACGCCTTAGTTGCGTCTCAAAATAAACATATAGCAATAAGCTAATATAAGTGTATGCTGTCGCGTACCTGGTAAGAAATAAACCTCCCTTTGTGTCGAGTTGCCTTACATGTCTGACCAGCCTGTTCATCGCCTGCCTGATTATAATCTGAAGGTGGTCCGCCAGTTTGCGATCATGACTGTGGTCTGGGGCATTGTGGGTATGCTCGTGGGTGTGCTCATCGCGGCGCAGCTTGCCTGGCCCATCATGAACTTCAATAGTGAATACCTGCATTTCGGTAGGCTTCGGCCATTGCATACCAACGCTGTCATATTTGCCTTTGGTGGCTGCGCGTTAATGGGGACCTCTTTGTATATCGTTCAGCTTACCTGTCAGGCTAAGCTGTTCTTGAGTGGCCTGGCCAGTTTTGTTTTTTGGGGGTGGCAACTGGTTATCGTCTTGGCGGCCATCACACTGCCTATGGGGCTGACGACCTCCAAAGAATACGCTGAGTTGGAATGGCCCATTGATATTCTGATCACCCTGGTCTGGGT
>JABMOJ010000478.1 GCA_013204195.1 SAR86 cluster bacterium | reverse complement strand
GTTATGACCATTGGTCCGCCCAGATACTGAACACGACAGAGATCGATTGCCTGTTGGTCGGCGACTCGTTGGCGGTTGTGATGTATGGTTATGAATCCACAGTGCACGCTACCGCGGACATGATGACGTTACATGTGGGTGCGGTCGCCCGAGGTGCGCCTGACAAATTTATTGTTGCAGATATGCCATTTCTCACCTGTAGCAAGGGCCTTGGCGTTGCGATGGATACGGTGGAGCGGCTCATGCAAGCGGGTGCCCACGCGGTCAAAATTGAAGGCGATAGTCATCAACTAGAGATCATTCGCCATATCGTCGAGGCCGGCGTGCCGGTCATGGGTCACCTGGGTTTGACGCCGCAGTCCATTCATAATCTTGGCGGTCATCGTGTGCAGGGCAAAGATGAGGTAAATGCCGCAAAGATAGTTGAAGGTGCGCGGCGGTTAGAGGCCGCGGGATGTTTTTCCTTGGTGTTAGAGTGTGTGCCGACGGCACTGGGTGGTTGTGTGAGCCAAGCTCTGAAGATACCGACTATTGGCATTGGTGCAGGGCCCCAGACCGATGGCCAAGTCCTGGTTTTGCAGGACCTGTTGGGCGTTAATCCAAAGTTCAAGCCGAAGTTCTTGCGCCAGTACGCCAGCGGTCATAGCGTGGTGAGTGATGCGGTCAATCAGTTTCATGGTGATGTTGTTGCGGGAGGATTTCCAACCCTGGCAGAATCCTACCGATGAAGGTCTTCGATACTATCGATGCGTTCCAGGTTTGGCGCCGTGCGTCAGGCACAGACCGAATCGGTTTTGTGCCGACTATGGGGGCGTTGCATATTGGCCACCAGTCGTTGATCGAGCGTAGCGTGACTGAAGCCGACCAGACGGTGCTGAGTATTTATGTGAATCCGACCCAATTCGACAATCCCGATGATTTAAAAAAATACCCTGATCGTCTCGATCAAGATCTCTTATTGGCGAAAACCTGTGGCGTAGATGCGGTGCTACTGCCTCGTTACGACGAGATTTATGTGGATGGGTTTCGCTATGCCGTAGACGAGCGACACTTCAGCAAGACGCTGTGTGGTCGACACCGCGAGGGGCACTTCACTGGGGTTCTCACCGTCGTGATGAAGTTGCTGAATATCGTTAAACCCCACTGGACCTATTTCGGAGAAAAGGATTACCAGCAATTCGAATTGATCCAGGGTATGGCTCATGCGTTGTTTTTGGATGGCGAGATCGTTCCCTGTCCCACGATCAGGGAGGCATCAGGCTTGGCCTTCAGTTCGCGAAATGTACATCTTGATGAGGCGGGTCGGCAGCTAGCGCCGCGTCTCTATGCGTTGCTAGGCAGCGCCAGTAGTGATGCTGAAGTTGCCCGTCAGTTAACCGAGCTAGGGTTTGCGGTTGACTATGTGGTCACTGGCGAAGCGCGCCGTTTTGCCGCCGCCCGACTCGGCGAGGGCGTTAATCAAGTCCGTTTAATCGATAATATTCCACTCAAGCAGGTAGCTCGATGATTTTATGTCTGGATGTTGGTAATTCGCAGGTCTACGGTGGCCTGTTTGATGATGGCCGTTTATGCGCTCAATTTCGGCGGACTTCCCTTGAACACTCATCTTCTGACGAGTTAGGGGTCTTCTTTCGTTCAGTGTTGCGGGAAAATCAAATGGATCCTGATGCGGTTCAATTCATCGCTATCTGTTGCGTCGTACCCGATATGCTGTATTCGTTGCGTGCTTGCTGTCAGAAGTATTTCGGGGTGGAGCCCTTGATTCTGCGGCCTGGTATCAAGACCGGCTTGAAGATCAGCTATCGTGACCCGAAAGAGGTAGGCGCTGATCGAATCGCTGATGCTGTAGGTGCTATCAAGCTGTTTCCCGGCCGTAATCTGATCGTCGCGGATTTCGGCACGGCAACGACCCTTTGCGCGATTACTCGAGACAAGGAGTTCCTGGGAGGCAATATCATACCGGGCGTGCGTTTAGCGATGGAAGCGCTGGAAGCCAAGACGGCCCAGTTGCCGTCCGTGGAGATAGTGCCGCCGGCTTCTGCCTTCGGACGCTCGACCATAGAAAGCATTCAGGCTGGGTTGTATTGGTCCAATGTTGGCATGATGCGTGAGCTAGTGGCACGAATTACGGCCGAGGTGTTTAGTGATGAGGCACCCCTGGTGATCGGTACGGGTGGTTTTGCGCAACTCTTTAGCCGCGAAAAATTATTTGATCATCTGGTGCCAGATCTTATTCTGACCGGGTTGATGGAAATTATTCGACTCAACAAGTGAGTTCAGGCTGCCACCATAGTTGAGATTGTTGCAGCCAGGAAAATAAGCAGGCAGAGGCGTTTCAATGGATTCTCGATGTTGGTTCGCGAGTGATGGGTCATGATTTTTGCCTCTCAGGTATCTCCAAGCTATCTCCAAACTATCTCCAAACTATCTCCAAGCTATCCCTAAGATAGCGTTACGGATCCATCTTGCGCCGAGTTGGTGTTAAATTATTGTGACGCACTCAATAACGTGATGCCGCTCACATTGGCGTCTTTTTGTGTCCTCTGTCGCGTCAAAGTGCCCGGTATGATTTCGATTTGCCGATGCCGGCTGGGGTGTGCGTGGCTGTGGGTATCATAATGATGCCGTAATGACTCCTTAATGACGGGGGTGTCGGCAGTCGCCATAATGTGTTATTTTGACAAGGCGTGCGATTAGAGGGGCACGCAAGCGATTTAAAAAGCGTCAAGTAAAGAAGTGCCAGGTTCAGATCGAGGTCTGTGTCATCATTCGAAAGAAGGGTAGTCCTTCCGTTATAGTGGGGTTGTACTGTGTTTGAAATAGCTGTAATTGGAGCTGGGCCGGGTGGTCTGAGTGCTGCAGCACGGTGTGCGGAGTTAGATGTAGAACACGTCTTGCTAGAAAGCTCGCCGAAAATTGCCAACACGATTCAAAAGTACCAAAAGGGCAAGCATGTAATGGCTGAGCCGGGTATTTTGCCGCTGCGTAGCCCGATTGAATTTGATGCCGGAAAGCGGGAAGCGATTCTAGGAAATTGGGAAACTGGCATTAAGACCGTCGGCGTTAATATCCAATATGGTGCCGAAGTGAAGGCAATCAGTGGATCCCAGGGAAACTTCGTTATCAGCTTAATGAACGGCGAAGAGGTGTTGGCGCGACATATAATATTGGGTATTGGTTTACAAGGTAATCCTCGGCAAATGGGCGTGCCCGGCGAGCAGTCTGAGGTGGTCCAATATACGCTGGATGATCCGGGCGAATATAAGGACGAGAGCATCGCAATCATTGGCGCAGGTGACGCAGCGATTGAAAATGCCATTGCCCTTGCCGCCAACAACAAAGTCTATATTGTTAATCGAAAAGACGAATTTGCTCGGGCGAAGGAAGGAAATCTGAATTTGATCATGGCCGCGATTGATGCGGGTACGATCGAGTGTTATTACGATAGCTCTCCCGCAGGCGTTGAAGCGCTCGATGGCGGCGATTTTCCTGCTAATTTACTGTTAAAAACCGCCACAGGTGATGCCGTTGTGCCACTGCACCGGATTATCGCTCGCCTCGGCGCGATACCACCTCGCAAGCTCGTCGAATCCTTCGGAATTGAGTTTCCTAGCGAAGATCAGAACGCCATTCCGGCGCTGACCAGCCAATATGAATCTAACGTCACCGGCATGTATGTCATCGGCGCCTTGGGTGGCTATCCTTTGATCAAGCAGGCTATGAATCAAGGCTACGAGGTGGTCGAGTATATCCTTGGGCACGACGTCAAACCGGCAGACAACGACCTGTTGGCTGCCAAGCTCAATGGCCTGCCTTATGAGCTCGAGGTCGATGGTGTACTTGCCTTGATGCAGGAGCGAATACCAGTTTTCGCTGACGTCAACGCCCTGCAGTTTCGCGAGTTGATGCTCGACAGTAATGTGTCGATGCCGGCTAAGGGCGATGTCATCTTCAAGCAGCATGATTACACCAACACCTTTTTTACAATACTTGAGGGCACGGTGGAGATTGAAGTCAATCCCACGCTTCGTATCACGGCTAACGCGGGTAGTTTTTTCGGCGAGATGAGTCTGATGTCTGGGCGGCGCCGTTCAGCTTCGGTGTACGCAGGGCCGCGATGTATTGTGATCGAGACGCCAAGGCGCTCAATGATTAAGCTGATCTCCTCTGTTGCGGCGGTCAAGCGGGTCCTGGACGAGACTTTTATCGTTCGAACAATCCAGCAAAAATTTGCGCCGGACACGCCTATCGAGGAATTGCAGCCCATCGCGGCTCGAGCGAAAATGCACCAATTCCAGCCCAAAGAAGTCATATTCAAAGAAGGTGATGAAGCCGATACCCTGCATTTTATACGCAATGGTTCGGTCACTGTGTCGATTGAGATTGATGGTCGCGATGTGGTCATGAGTTATGTGCCTGCCAACACGCCGATTGGCGAGATGGCTTTGTTGGGCAATACCACTAGATCAGCGACCGTCAAGGCGGCCGTTAAAACGGAAACCATCTCGCTCGACAAAGAGTCATTCAGTCTATTGTTGGAACGCTCCGCAGGATTGAAGGAACGTCTGCAAGCCATGGTTAAGGATCGCCACGAGCAAAATGTTGCGCTGCAGTCGAATTCGGAATCCAGCGATTTAATGTCATTTTTGATGGGCCAGGGCTTGGGTGAAGCCACCGATGTGTTACTCATCGATGAAAATATTTGCGTCGGCTGCGATCTTTGTGAGTCAGCCTGTGCGGCCACCCATGATGGCACTTCTCGCTTGAACCGGAAGGCTGGCCCAACGTTTGCGCATATCCATGTTCCAACTTCCTGTCGCCATTGCGAAGATCCCAGCTGTATGAAAGATTGCCCACCGGATGCAATCCAGCGTGGCGGTCTGGGTGGCGAGGTGTTTATTGGTGATAACTGCATAGGTTGTGGTAACTGTGAGCGTAATTGTCCCTATGGCGTGATTCAAATGGCTTACAAGACCGAGGCACCATCCAACTACTGGAGTTGGATGCTGTTTGGTTTGGGTCAGAAACCCGGCAGAGGCAAAGCTGCCGTTGTGGGTGAGTCTTCATTTAAGCAAGCCGTCAAATGCGATATGTGTAAGGATCAAAGTGGTGGTCCTAGCTGTGTGCGGGCTTGTCCAACGGGGGCTGCCATGCGCTTGAGCCCAGAAGATTTTGTTGATCTCGTCAACGTGGTGCGGTAACTAATCGATGCATATATCCTTTCTAAATCATGCAAACGGTCGCTACTTTTGGGTAGCTATCGCACTCGTCGGTGCATCTATTGTCGCGTATCTACTGCAAGAGCCGCACCAGACACCTAATGGTGGTACCTGGCTAGGTTACACCTTGGGCACGATGGGCGCGTTGCTGATTCTCTGGCTGATTTATCTGGGGCGGCGCAAGCGTAATTTCGCGGCCGGTTGGGGTACTGTTCGGGGTTGGGTTTCGGCCCATGTCTACCTCGGCACTTCTTTGTTAGTGGTCGCGACGCTACATACCGGTTTCCAATTCGGTATTAACGTTCATACCTTGGCCTACGTTTTGATGTGTGTGGTGATTGTCAGCGGTTTGTATGGAGTGTGGGCCTATCGAACCTATCCAGAGGCACGTAATGAGCTCAAGCGCAGTCAGACACTGGACGATATTTTTTTGCAGCTTGAGGATATTGATGGTCAGCTGAAGCGCGATGTTAGCGCGTTGGCCGCTGATATTAGGGGCGTGGTTTCTAGCGCAATCGATCGGACTGAGATCGGCGGCGGTATGTATGCGCAGCTGGCCGGGGTGGATAGCTCAAAAGTGATGATCGATGGCAATGTCTATCCCAATACGGATCAAGTACGTGTTGTGGCATGGCTAGTTCAACGGCTTAGTTTGGCTGAGGGATCGGAGACTGGAAAGTTATCAGCAGTTGTCAGGAGTTATGGGGCGAGACAGAAGTTGCTCCAAGTCATTCGATCTGATATTCGATTTCAAGCCCTGCAGGAAGCCTGGCTTTATTTACACGTACCGCTCTCCATTGCATTGCTGGCAGCGCTACTCACGCATATTGTTTCGGTTTTTATCTACTGGTAATTGTCACAATAAAAATAATTGGAACCGGTACCACCGGTACTGCGAATCAATCGGTCAGGAACATCCAGCCAGGAAATTTAAGTGCGATTATTAATTAAATACATTGAGTCTCGAGGCGCCGGCAAAGAGGTTAGCCAATTTACGTTTGAAGGTGATATTGCGACTATTGGTCGCGGTACGGACCAGACGATCCAGATCGCTGATCGACGACTGCCGTTAAGCCATTCTCGTCTGACACTGGCCGGAGGCAAGCTGACGCTGGCGTCCAGCGGTGACTATCGATTTGCCGTGAACGGCGAGTCCACTCGTCGCGCGCAGTTGCAAGCCGGTGACCTGGTAGAGATCTCGGGCCACAGCATTAAGGTTAAGGCAGATGATGGTGAACTCGACTTCGTGCTTGAAGTGGAACTTGCCAGCGAAACCGTTGCAAAATTGCGAGATCGATTTCAGACTCGCTTGCGAGACGTCAAGGTACCAGAGCGCGCTATCGCCTGGACGCTGTTTCTCGTGATTCTGATTACGACATTGGCCATTCCGATGGCAGGTTTCTATCTCGATGAAAGAGAAGAGCTGCGAGAGTCAATGCTGCCCGATGATGGCCAATGGCTAAGTGGTGAGCTGCACCAAAATCATGCGTTTTTGGGTGAAAATTGCGATGTTTGTCACGCGAAGCCCTTCGTACCAACCCAAGACGAAGACTGCCTTGGTTGCCACCAAACTGTCACCCATCACTTCGACACTGAAGTGCATGGTGATGATTACCAGGTCGGCAGCCGCTGTGCGGATTGTCATCAAGAACACAGCACGACGGGGTCGATCATTCGTTCGGACCAGGGTGTCTGCACAACTTGCCATGCCAAGCTGACAGATGTGGGCATGGATGGCGATGGCTTGTTGCCGGCGACAGACTTTTCTGCGAATCATCCAGACTTCAAAGTATCGCTTCTGCAATACGGTTTAGATGATGATTGGCACGAAAAACGGGTAAACCTTGACGAGGTAGGTATCGCTGAAGGATCGAATCTCATATTCCCTCACGATGTTCACTTGGACGCAGCGGGCATTGACTCGGCGGACGGCAAGGTGCAGATGGAGTGCTCTGATTGTCACGTACCGGAAAAAGGCGGTATGAAAATGCAGGCTGTGAATATGCAAGATCATTGCGCCAGCTGCCACCAATTAACCTTTGACCCGAACTCGCCAGACCGTGTAGTTCCCCATGGTTCGCCACCTGAACTCATGCGAACGTTGCGGGAGTATTATGCGCTGCAATACCTGACCGAGGAGTTAGGCGCTGAGACGGACGAAGATCAAAAGCTGGCGCCAGGGACCGAAACGGATGCTGATCCGGTGCGACCAGTGCGACGTCCTGGTAGAGTCGAGCGGCCGCAACTGATTACTGACTTGATCACCGCGATGCAAATCGATCCGAAGGCATCAATTGGCGCTAAGGCAGCGATATTTATTGAGGCCCGTGTCGCTGATGCGGCAGAAAACTTATTCGAGAAGCAAACCTGTACGGTCTGCCATGAAATCACCGCAGTCGCGGACGCGGAGGTACCTTGGAAGGTTCTTCCAGTTCGAATTAGTGAGGCCTGGTATCCCCTATCAGACTTTTCTCATGAAGGTCATAAGAATATGGAATGCGACGGTTGCCATCTGGCCCGTGATTCAGAGGTCGCCACCGATATTCTAATGCCTGATATCGCCAACTGTCGTCAGTGTCACGGTGGTGAAGATGCTGAGAACTTATTGGCGAGCAATTGCATTACGTGTCATAAATTTCATTTGGACGACCAGGCTCCTATGGGCAACGGTCACGGTTCATCTGTGATGAGCGATATTTTGACGGCGCGCCGGCATATTGACGAGACGCTGAAAACTGAGCCTCTGGCGAGTGACATTACGCAATCACAGGAGATCGAATAGCATGGCGCGTGGCATCTCTTTCGCCCAGCTTGGGCTGCTGTTGTTGTTGCTCGCAAGCTGCGGTGGTGGTGGAACAAGCAGTCAAGAGCAGTCAGCAGTGAACAATCCTGTGGCAGCAACCGCGTCAACGCCGGTTAATTGTGGTGCAGCATGTGCGTTATCGGTAGCTGATGTTGAGCTCGTCATCGCGCAGGCTGTAGCTGAAGCTAAGGCGAGAAATATCGCTGGCACCATTGCCGTGGTTGACCGAGTCGGTAATGTTCTCGGCGTATTTCAGATGCAGGGCGCCGATGACTTCATCACGATTACATCAACAGCGGAGCTGGGTGGTCCAGTAGTGGGTGGTCTTGAAAGTCTGAACTTTATTCCGGCTAGTTTGGCAGCCATCAGTAAAGCCGTGACAGGTGCCTATTTGTCGACCGGAGGCAATGCCTTCACCACGCGAACGGCCAGTCAGATTATCCAGGAAAACTTCAATCCCGGGGAGCGAGACGTGCCCTCGGGCCCCTTGTTCGGTGTGCAATTCAGTCAACTGGCCTGTAGTGACTTTTCCCAGCGAGATCTTGGGACCGGCGCTGTTGGCGTTGGGCCTCATCGCGCGCCGTTAGGACTGTCTGCTGACCCAGGTGGTCTGCCGCTCTACATTAACGGATTACCCGTCGGCGGTGTGGGTGTGATTGCTGATGGTATCTATGGGCTGGATAAGAATATTGGCGACTTTGATATCGACCTTGACGAACTCCTGGCCACGGCCGCAACTCGCGGTTACGCCGCACCCTTAGAAATTCGTGCGGATCGCATTACGCTGGTGGGCAAGACCGCTCGGTTTAGCGATGCGTTGGTCAGTGATTTGTTGAGTACGGTAGCGACGACGCCTAGTTTGGCAGCTGTGCAAGCTGCGAATGATGGCCAGTTTCTGGCTGTGCCAGGTTATATCACTGCAGCGGCTGCGCGTGCCGGGACCGTTTTTGGCGAACCGAACTCGGGAATTAGGCCTGCTGACCCGGATGTGTTTCAAAACGCCACGGGCGAATCCCTTGATGCATTCATTTTCGCCGATAACAACAATCAAAATCGTTACCCGGCGAGTGCCGGAACTGATCAGCCAGCCGGTGACGTACTCAATAGTCTGACCGCAGCTGAGGTGCAGATCATCATGAACGAGGCGCTGGGTGTCGCCAATCAGGCGCGGGCGCAGATTCGCGTGCCCGTTGGCAGCCAGGCCCGTGTGACAGTATCGGTGGTAGACTCCTTGGGGCATATTGTAGGTATGGCGCGTACCCGCGACGGTCCCATGTTTGGCGCCGACGTTTCTTTGCAGAAAGCCCGTACGGCCACTTTTTTTTCCGGCACCGGGCGAGCCGATGGCAATGCGCCAGCTGATATTCTAGCTGCGCTACCTGGACCACAATACCTGGCCGCGTTGCCAGAGCCAGTTGATCTGGCGAATGCCAGTCTCTCGACGATAAACGCGACAGGGCCGATATTTTTAGATTATGTGTTGGCGGCGAAAGTGTTCCTCGGTGATCCGCAGGCGCTAGAAGCGGCGGGTGCGCATGTCGCGTTTTCAGATCGCTCCGGCGGTAATCTATCGCGCCCCAACTTTCCCGATGGCCCGAGTTCTGGACCACCAGGCCCCTTCAGTAAGCCTGCTGGCGAATGGAGCGTGTTTAATGTCGGTTTGCAATCTGATTTGGTCTACAACGCGGTGATTCATCACGTGGGTTTTGTCCTTGGTTTAGTTCCGGACGTGGTTCAAAACTGCACCGGCGATACCGGGCTCGCTGCGACGGCCCCCTTTACCACGGTCGGGTCCGTTGGCAACTTGGCGAATGGTATCCAAATTTTCCCTGGCAGTGTACCCATCTATCGCGGTGATGTACTGGTCGGTGGAATCGGGGTCTCTGGTGACGGCGTTGATCAGGACGATATGATTTCGTTCCTGGGATTGCATCGGGCGGGCGAACGGTTGACGACTGGTTTGGGCAATGCACCAGCGGAAATTCGTGCTGATCAATTATCCATACCTGGTCAAACTTCACGCCTACGATTTGTTAACTGTCCACAGCTGCCCTTTATTGACGATGATACTACCGAGGTTTGTAATGGACTTTAAGCTTGCGGGACTAACCGCCATCCTGTTAGTGGGTGCCAGTGGCCTCGCAGTGGGCGCAGATACGCCGGTAGTTGAATCCCTATGTGTCATGCCGGATCAAGCTGCTGAGGCACCTCGGCGGCGGCCAGGACGTTCTGTTGAGCGCTATAAACTACCAGTCTGTGACGCCTCCAATCTGGACAGCGACGCAGTCACCCCTTGGGTGGACCCCTTTGATCTTGGTGCGCCAGTGCCAGATCGCTGGCGAATTGTTGAACTGCTGGGGATTACTACCAATTTATGGGATCCTTATGGCGCGCATAACCCCCTCAAAGGCGATCTGCCTATGTGGGGAAAAGATTGGTTCTATAGCCTGATTGCAATCAGCGATACGGTGATCGAACCCCGGCGTTTCCCGATCCCCGTCGGTGGTGCGACGACCCAACGACCACAGAGTCTAGACACTATCGGCGATGGCGACACGTTAATCCTGGCTCAAAACCTGATTATTGAAAATGTGATTTATAAGGGCGATACCGTATTCCGTCCGCCGGATTGGGAATTCCGATTCACTTCGGTTTTTAACATCAATGAAGTCCATGCTGACGAGAAAGGTATTCTGAATGTTGATCCGGACGGCGGAGGTAACAACGGCATTCGGCGACGGGATACCTTTATGGG
>JABMOJ010000477.1 GCA_013204195.1 SAR86 cluster bacterium | reverse complement strand
CTTTAAGATCGCGACGGTGTCGCCTGATGGTTTGGGCTGGATGAAAAAGCTTCGCGATGGCACCAAGGAGATTCAAACCCGCACAGAAGACCGGGTGAAGTTCAAAATCTACCCAGGCGGCGTTCAGGGTGACGATTTTACGGTGTTGCGTAAAATGCGTATCGGACAGTTGCAAGGCGGTGCCGTAGCGGCCAGCAGCTTGACCCGCTTCTACCCGGATTTACAGATTTATAACTTGCCGTTGCAATTTCGCAACCAGGGTGAGGTGGACTATGTGCGAGCACGTATGGACGAACGTATTATCAGCGGGCTTGACGCCGGTGGCATGGTCTCTTTTAGTCTGGCAGAGACAGGTTTCGCCTTTATATTGACCAGTGAACCGGTCACCGGTCTTGAAGATTTGAAAAAGGTCAAAGCTTGGGTGCCCGATGGTGACCCTATCGCGGCGAAGTTAATTCAAGCGTTCGGTATTAGCCCGATTCCCTTGGGACTGCCGGATGTTTTGGCGGGTTTGCAGACGGGCCTGATCGATGCGGTCGCGGTACCGCCTATCGTGGCCCTGGCGTTGCAGTGGCATAATCACGTGAAGTACGTGACACGCCTGCCGCTAATGTACATCTACTCCATGATGGCGATCGATAAGAAAGCCTTTGAAACGATCTCGCCAGCAGACCAAGTGGTGGTTCGAGAGGTGTTGAACCGCGTATTTTCTGAGGTTGACGCGGATAACCGCCGGGATAATGTTAAGGCCTACAATGCTTTGCTGGCGCAGGGCATTCAAGAGGTTGCGCCCAGTGCTGAGCAATTGGTGGCTTGGCGTGCTCAAGCTGACCAGTCTGTGGTTGAAATCAGTGGAGATGGCATCAGCCAGGCCAGTCTTGATCTATTCCAGCAATATTTGCGCGAGTATCGCCAGCTGGATCAGTCTAGCGCGGCACAATAGGTACATCGCAATGAAACTATTTCGCTGGGTTCATCTGACCGAAGACGCGCTGCTGGTGTTTTCCTTGCTCGCCATGCTGTGCATCGCGCTGTTGCAGATCGTCCTGCGCAATGGTTTTGACTCAGGCATGCTCTGGGCCGAGTCTTTCTCGCGAGTGCTGGTGTTGTGGATTGCCATGCTGGGCGCCATGGTGGCGACTCGAGAGAATAATCACATCAGCATTGATGCGGTATCGCGCTTTTTGCCCCTGCGATGGCGGTCTTTCATGTCGATGCTAACCTTGCTGATAGCTGCCATCGTTTGCGCGGTGGTCGCCTGGTTTTCATTAGAGTTTGTGCTGTTCGAATACGAAGACCAGACCATTGCATTTGCCAGCGTACCTAATTGGGTCTGTCAGATCATTTTGCCCCTCGGTTTTGCAGTCATGAGCCTGCGGTTTTTGGTGCTGATTGTTAAGAACGGGATGTTAGCGCTGAAGGGTGATCACTGATGTCTTCGCTGCTGGGGTTTTTTGTCGGCTTGGCGGCCTTGCTCGGTGCGCCTTTATTTGTGGTGATTCTCGCGGGTTCTATGCTGGGGTTTTACACTGCAGATATTCCGTTGACGGTCATTCCCATTGAGATCTATCGCCTCATAGATACGCCGTTGTTACTGGCCTTGCCTTTGTTCACCTTTGCCGGTTATGTCCTCGCGGAAAGTAAGCTGTCCTTTCGGCTGGTGCACCTGACACAGGTCTTTTTGGGCTGGTTGCCTGGTGGCCTGGCGGTCGTGGCGTTTATCACCTGTGCCTTTTTTACCGCATTTACTGGTGCCTCTGGTGTCACCATTGTTGCGGTTGGGGCGCTGCTGCTGCCCGCGTTGGTGCAAGCCGGCTATCCAGAAAAATTCAGTCTCGGCTTGGTGACGACATCCGGTAGCCTTGGCTTGTTGCTGGCACCCTCGTTACCGCTGATTATTTACGGGGTGATTGTCCAACAGATGGATTTGCCCGTGCCCTTTACGATTCAGGAGCTGTTTATCGCCGGCACATTACCGGCGCTGCTGATGATTGTCTTGCTCACGCTTTACAGTATCTGGGTGACTCGAGGTGCGCCGATCGTGCGGGGTAGCTACACGCGGGCTGACGCGCTGGCGGCGGTGAAAGCTTCACGATGGGAGATTCCCATGCCGATTCTGGTGCTGGGGGGGATCTACTCGGGCTATTTTGCGGTCTCCGAGGCGGCAGCGGTCACGGCATTTTATGTGCTGCTAGTCGAGGTGGTCATACATGGCGAGGTGAAGGTCAAGGCGCTACCGAAAATTATTCGCGAGTCCATGATTATGGTGGGCGGTATCCTGTTGATTTTGGGCGTGTCGCTGGCGTTCACCAATTTCCTGATTGATTCCGAAGTGCCGCAGGCGCTATTCGCGTGGATCCAGACTTTCGTCAGCGACAAGTTGACCTTCCTGATTCTGCTCAATATCGTGCTGTTGGTGTTGGGTGCCATCCTGGATATTTTCTCAGCGCTGGTGATTATGATTCCACTGATCGTGCCGATGGCAATCGGTTTCGGTGTCGACCCGGTGCACCTGGGCATTATCTTTCTGGCGAACATGCAAATTGGCTATTTTACGCCGCCCATCGGTATGAATCTCTTTATCGCCAGTTATCGTTTCAAACGCTCGATCACCGAATTGTATCGAGCGACGCTACCCTTTATGGCCGTCTTGATTATCGCGTTGTTAATCATTACCTACGTGCCGGCGGTGAGCCTGGTCTTCCTAGACCGATAGGTTCGATAGGGTTGATAGGCCTGATAGAGCAGTGGGCTGGGACGGGCAGATGTCCGAGCCCGGTCGGTGTTAGTCTTCGAAAGGCTGACGCAGCAGGGCAGTTTATGCCCGGTTCAGGTACGTTACAACTAAACGCCTAGGATCTCTTTTTATTTTAAAATCCAAAAAACGTATAAAAACAACAGCATATATTCAATATGTGATTTAGATTCTAGAAAGATTGCGGGGTTGAATTGCTGGCACGAATCTCGCGTAGTAATAGACAACGAAAGCAAAAATTGTGGGTTAGGCTGTGGAATTAGACATCAACGCTTATCGTCGCCTCATCGCTATTGGCAGTGCCCTGTCAGAGGAAAAAGACATTCATGATTTGCTGGCGCAGATTCTTCGAGAAGCGAAGCTGATGGCAGGTGCGGCTGCCGGCTGTCTTTATTTACGTACCGAGTTAGGCACCCTGGAAGCTGTGGTCGCCGCGAGTGAAACGCTGCATGACACGCTCAATAGTTTTAAGGGTGATAATGAGGAAGCTTTCCCTGAGTTGTTTCTGCATCACCGTGATGGTTCGCCGAATCTCGAGAATGCGGCCAGCCGTTCCGTCCATCAAGCTAAAACAATCTATGTTGACGGCATGTCTTCGCTAGAAGGCACGATCCCCGTCGCTGGCGCGCGGTCGGCGTTGACGGTCCCCTTAACCAGCCAGAGTGAGCGCCCGATGGGCGTGTTACAGTTGTTGAGCGCCAAGAATTCCGATGCGCAAGACGTCGGGTTTCCACAAGAGCTAGTGCCGTTTATTGAGTCGCTAGCGTCGCTGGCGACCATGGCGCTACAAAATCGTCGATTGCTGGATCAGCAGGTCGTGTTGAAAACCCAGTTGGAGACGCAGGTTGATGAGCGTACCGAAGAGTTGCGCTTAACGCTGGAAAAGCTGTCTGAAGCTAATGTGATTCTCAAGGACCTGAACACTATCGATGCGGTCACGCGGATTAAAAATCGTCGGTATTTTGATGATATAGCGGTTCAGGAATGGCGGCGCGCAGTCCGGCAGCAATATCCCATGACACTGATGCTATTGGATATTGATAACTTCAAATGGGTGAATGACAACCTAGGCCATTTGGCCGGTGACGCTTGTCTGCATTCCGTTGCCGAGAGCATCGATGAATTGTTCAATCGTCCCTCAGATGTCGTGGCACGTTACGGCGGTGACGAGTTTATCGTGATCATGCCGTATATTCGTCATGACAATGCCATGATTTATGCGGAACGGGTTAGAGACGCAGTATCCAAGCGGGAGTTGGTGGTGGACGGGCAAATCGTTAAAGTCACGATCAGCATTGGCGTTGCCAGTGGTATGCCGGATGCTTCAATCACCGATATTCGACAATTGATTGCCCGCTCTGATGAAGCGTTATATGAGGCCAAGGCCGATGGCCGTAATCGCGTTGCCGGGATAGATATCAATACCTCACTCAAGCTCGGTTCGTAGCCGGCTGATCTCGGGACCGGTGGGTTGTCGGCGGTTTAGAAGCCTGCGGCCAGGCCTTCTTTACGATGGTCAGAGGCCGCACAGTAGCCATGGTCGAGTTTGTAGATCAGCTGCGCCCCACCAAAGACATGTTCAGGATTATTCAACAGTATCGGGTGACCCTGGTCTTGTAATTGGCTGGTAACCCCGGGATCGAAGCCGGCTTCGAGACAAACGCTGCCGTCTTCCTGCAAGTACCAACGGGGCGCATCCGAGGCCGCCTGTGGATTCTGGCCGTGGAGCATCACTCGAACCATCATCTGCAGGTGCCCCTGGCCTTGCATGTGACCACCCATGACGCCGAAGCTCATCAGTGGTTTGCCGGCGGCCATTACAAAGCCTGGAATAATCGTATGGTATGGGCGCTTGCCACCGCCGACTTGATTGGGATGGCCTGGCTCCAGGGTAAATCCAGAGCCGCGATTTTGCAGGCTGATGCCGGTGCCTGGTGGCACAATGCCGGCACCGAAGCCGCGATAATTAGATTGGATCATCGACACCATCATGCCGTCGGCGTCAGCGGTGGTGAGATACACCGTGTCTGGAGCTGCGCCGAGTGCGGTGGGTTGTAGATTCGCATGATCCAGGCGTATTTCACTCGCGCGCTGGCGCAGGTACGTTGGGTCTAGCAGTTGCGCTGGCGTGATCCGCATAGCGCTGATGTCTGCCAGGTGCCGTTCAACCTCGGCATAGGCGATACGACAGGCCTCAATTTGAAGGTGAACAGATTCAGCGCTATCAACGTCGTATTGCTCGAGCTGCAGGTGCTGACAAATGCCCAGAGCGATCAGGGCCAGCAGGCCTTGGCCATTAGGCGGTATTTCGTGTAATTGCGTGCCGGCAAAGGACTGCTCGATAGTGCCGACCCAATCAGCGCGATGATTCGCCAGGTCGGCTAGGGTCAGTGCGCCGCCGGCTTGTTTGGCGGCGTTCACCATCGCCTCGGCAAGCTCGCCTTGGTAGAAGGCCTTGCCGTGACTACGCGCAATTTTCTCTAAGCTGTTGGCATGGTCCAACAAATAAACTCGTTCGCCGGTCAGCGGCGCGCGGCCATTGGGACAGAAGGTCGTGAGAAAATCTGGGTAGTCTCGAAAGCGGCGCGGGGCACCTTGCCAATAATAAGCGGACTTGGGCCCCACTTGATAACCGTGGCGGGCATAGCGGATGGCCTCTTCAAATAATTGGGCGAAGGGCAGCTTGCCGAACTTTTCTGACATGGCGACCCAGGCGCTGACAGCGCCGGGTATGGTCACTGAGTCCCAGCCCAAGCTTGGCATTTGTGCCTGGCCTTTAAAGCGCTCCGGCGACCAAGCAGCGGGTGATCTGCCCGAGGCATTCAACCCGTGGAGCTGGCTGCCATCCCAGATGATGGCGAAAGCATCACTGCCAATGCCGTTATTGTTTGGCTCCACCACCGTTAAGGTGATCGCGCTGGCGAGTGCGGCGTCGACGGCGTTACCGCCCGCTTGCAGCGCACGTAAGCCGGCCTGAGTCGCCAAGGGTTGTGATGTCGCCACCACATTGGCCGCAAATACCGGCGATCGCGCGGAAGGATAGGGGCATTGCCAGTCTAGGCTGTCGTGCATCAGCAGATCACCTTGCGTAAAAGTTCGGTTGTCGGCGGCGCACGTCAGAGAGCGCTCGCGTTAGGGTGCCTTGGCGGCTACGGGTTCAATGGCTAAGTCGGCGGCCTTCCAGGCGGTAAAGCCTCCGGCAATATGGCAGACATTGTCCATGCCCATGTGCTGCAGCGCTTGCGCTGCCAGCGCGGAACGCCAGGCGGATGCGCAGTACAACACGTAGGTTTTGTCTTGAGCGAACACCTCACGGTGATAGGGGCTGTCTGGATCGACCCAAAATTCGAGCATGCCGCGCGGCGCGTGGATGGCACCAGCAATTTTACCTTCTCTGTGCAACTCGCGGATATCACGGATATCCACAAACACCGTGTTGTCGTCGGTTAATAGTGCGTTCGCCTCGTCCAGCGAGAGGGTCTTGATTGCCTTTTCGGCGGCCGCGACCAGGGCTTTGACCCCTACAGTGATTGGCATATGTTGCGCTCCTAGGTATTTGGGCTCGTGGCTTTCGCCAACGGTGCAAACCGTGTTGATAAGCCCAACTAGAACAGGTCATTGGGGTGAGATCAAGTGTTAAACCGGGTCTGTCTCAGCCGCCTGCCATTGGCTCTGGTCGCGTGAAAATTCTGCCAGGCTTTGTTGTGTATAGAGATTGTAATAGCGTCCTTGTTGTTGCATCAAGACCCCGTGGCTACCGGCCTCAATGATCTGGCCGCGTTCGATGACCAGGATTCGATCGGCGCTTTTGATGGTGGACAGGCGATGGGCAATCACAACGCTGATGCGGCCTTTTAGCAGGGCCTTGAGCCCCTGCTGAATATAAGCCTCGGTGACCGTATCCACCGACGACGTGGCTTCATCCATCACCAGTATGCGGGGGTCGGCGAGAATCGCCCGCGCAAAAGAGATCAGCTGCTTTTCACCGGCCGACAACTTTGAGCCACCTTCGCCTACCTGCGTGTTGTAGCCGTGGTCCATTTTTATAATGAAATCGTGAGCGCCGGCGCGCTGGCCTGCGGCTTGGATCTCTGCATCGGTGGCAGCCAGTCGCCCATAGCGAATATTGTCATTGATGGTGCCGCCGAAAATATGCGATGCCTGCAGCACAATGCCCAGGTTCGACTGGAGCCAGTGCAGGCTACGTTGCCGATAGTCGATACCATCGAACAGGATTTCGCCGCTGGTGGGCTCGTAGAACCGACACAGCAGGTTCGTCAGCGACGTTTTGCCACCGCCGGTGGAGCCCACAATCGCGATGCTCTCGCCTTGATTGATGGTGAGGTTAATGCGGTCCAGCACATTGGGGCCGGTGTCGTAGGCGAAGCTCACATCGCGAAATTCAATGGTTTTGATGTCGTTGCTATAGCCGTCGATAGCCACGCAGTCATCTGGGTTCTGCTGGTGCTGATTGATGCGGGCGGTGACCGCTGCGGAATCTCGAATATCGGCGGGCGCTTCGATCAAGCTGATGATGCGCTCAGCCGACGCTTGGGCCATTTGCATCTCGGCAAACCACTGCGCGAGCTCTTCGATGGGTTCAAAGAAATGCCGACTGTAAGCCAGAAATGCCAGCAGGGTGCCGGTGGTGACGCCGCCCCAGCCGACTTCCAGACCGCCGAAGATCAATGCCAGGCCCGTGGCGATGGATCCCAGGGTCAACACCAGCGGTAAATACAGTGCCGCCTGAACCTTGTTTAGCACCGATGCCTTATACATGTCGTCAGTGAGCTGACCAAAGTGGCGCAGGTTCTCGGCCTCCTTGACGAACGTCTTGGTGGTCTGCACGCCCATGATGCTCTCGTTGAAAGAGCCGGTGATCTTCGAGTTGGTCTTGCGGACCTGTCGAGCACTCTTGAGAATGCGCTTTTGGAAGGTCAGGCTCAGCCAGGCGAGAAATGGCAGGACACTCAGAACGATCAGCGCCAGCGACAAATCCATATACAACATGGCGCAGGCAATACCAAACATCACCGTGGTGCAAAAGATCAGATCCAATAAGCCCCAGGCCAATATATTGGACAAACGTTCGCAGTCCGAGGTCATACGTGCCATCAGCCAGCCCACAGGGCGAAAATCGTAGTAGGCAAAGGGTAGGCGTTGAAGATTGGCGAAGCCGTCGCGGCGGATGTCGTGGCTGACATGGGTTCGCAGCTTGCCGCCATACCAAATAAAACCTGCTACCGAAGCGGCCAGGATCACCACGAAGGTAAAGTACAGCGCGCCATAAAAGTAAGGGTCAAAGCTGCCATCGCCCGCGCCAATAGAGTCAATCACCGAGCGGGTGATCAGGGGAAACGCGATATCGGCACCGGCGGTACAAACGGCGCAGATCGCCAGAATCAAGACATCCTTCGGATAACTCAGCGTGTAGGCCAGCAGTTGCCGCCACAATCCCAGATCCATGCCCTGCTCAAATGAGTCTTCATTAAACCCATCGTTGTAATTGTCGTCATCAAAAAATTCTGACATGCCTTACTCCTGCCCTTGTATCACGTTGGCGCTGGCAGTGGCCTCGTCATCCAGGGCGGCTTCGATTTGTTCTTGAATAGCGCCTTGAATTTGGCATAGCTGCTGGTAGACGCCCGGTTGCTGACTGAGGCTCTCGTGGTTGCCCGATTGAATAATGCGGCCGTTATCAAACATCAATATCTGATCTGCGTGCATCACGGATGACAGGCGGTGGGCGATGATGATGGTGGTATGACCGCTGCGCCGGGCCTTCAGTGCCGCGAGTATCCTGGCTTCGGTATCGGTGTCTACGGCGGATAAGGCATCGTCAAGGATCAGAATGGGTGGGTTCTTCAATAGGGCGCGGGCGAGGGCGATGCGCTGTCGTTGACCGCCAGACAGGGTTGCGCCACGTTCGCCAACCCGGGTGTCGTAGCCTCGGGGCAGGCTCGTGATCGAGTCATGAATACAGGCTGCTTGCGCTGCCTCTTCAACCTCGGCCTGACTTGCGCTCAGTCGGCCGACCAGCAGGTTGGCGCCGATACTGGCGGCGTACAGAAAAGGTTCCTGCAGGACAATGCTGATCTGACCGCGGACATATTTTCGCGCCAGCGCGTTTAACTGCAAGCCATCAAGCAGGATCGACCCTTCGGTATAATCGTATAACCGCATCAATAGCTGGGCGACGGTAGACTTACCGGAGCCCGGGGGGCCTAGCAGTGCCAGGGTCTGGCCTGCCTGGAGGTGAAACGACACAGCATTGAGCACCGGTTTGTCGACGGCATAGCCAAAGCTCACTTGGCTGAATTCAATCTCGCCGTGCAGCGTCTCAGTAGGAAAAGCCTCGTGCTGGGTTTCAGCGGGCTCGGCCAGGACTTCGGCCAACCGGCCCATGGACACGATGGCCTTGCCAGAATCTGTGAGGACTCGACCCATATGACGAATGGGCCAGATGATCATGCTCTCGTAGGTGATAAAGGCGAACAGGGTGCCTACTGACAGGAATCCATCAACCACCCACAGTGCGCCGACGATGAGTAGCAGGCCGATCTGGCTCAGACAGATTAAGTCGCTAAGGCCGTAGTAAACCCCGAGT
>JABMOJ010000476.1 GCA_013204195.1 SAR86 cluster bacterium | reverse complement strand
CTGGGTGAAGTTGGTGGCCGTGCCTACGCCAGCAACGCCGGCCAAGGCAGTAGCATGGTTGTCTCAATAACGCCGCAAACCTGGTATACGGTGGACTACAATCAGCTGAGCTAAGACAGTGCCGCCGGCTGAAAGCAGACCATCTATACCCCTGCGGGCATCAGCTACTCTCGTCGCCCACAGCCACGCGCCCTGCGATTAAGGGCATCAAATAAACGCCAAAAACAATACCACCGGCATAGCCATCAGGCCGGCGGCGATAACCACTCAGCGTCAGCAACGGCTCTTTGGCACGAATGCCACTAGACTGATCGACGGTCACCACAGTACAGCGCTCGCAAGGCGCAACCTGATCGAGGGTGACCTGGGGGAACTCGAATTGACCTCGCCCATCTTCCGCATAAGCCTGCAGACCAGTGACCACCAAATTGGCGCGAAACCGATCCATGGTGACCGGCGTTGTAAGACGCTGGTTCAAGTCATCTAAGGACGCCTGGCTAGTGAGCAATACGGGAGAGGTATCAACAAATTTGTTTTGTTTTTGACCGTGCACCTTGGTGAAATCCTGCAGCGGCAAGTACCAATCAACGGGCGCTTTGGCTCGCACCAGACGCACCGGCTGACCTAGCGCCAAACCCAACCAGTCGGCGACAGCATCGCCCATATCCAACACCGGCACTGCTTGGCCATAAATCGTCAGCGATGATTCAGCGCCGAGAGGTTCTGTCGCGAGCACAAAATCAGGCTGATGAGGAAATGTCAGCACTAGGTCGCTGCCTTGCCAAACTGCACCGAGTTGGTAAAGATTCGGGTTCAGTTTTTGATTCACCCAGCCGCCTTCCTGCATGAGGGTAAATTCACGATCCCCGCGCAAACCCATGGGCGTAATTTCAACACTATCGAGGCTATAGCCTCGACAGCCCTTAATCGGGTAGATTTTAATGTCGCTGACACGCATGTTAAACCGAACCTAACTTCGCGCGAATAGCCGCTTCAAGCTCGTCCAGCTTGTCCTTGCCAAAATAGATCTCACCATCCAGGTAAAAAGTTGGCGAACCGAAGGTGCCCATCTCGACGGAACGATCGGTATTATCGATCAGCTGTTTTTTTACCTGGGGATCTTGTGACCCCTGCATAATATCGTTGGCTGGCAAGTTGGATGCCAGTAGTGCTGCATGAATGACATCCGGCTCATCCATTTTTTTCGGCTCATTCCACATATGCTGATACACCGCTTCCACATAGGCCGGGAAGATGTCGGCCTGCTGGGCGTAAACTGCGCCCCGCATGATGTGCAGGGTGTTAACGGGGAAGAACGGGTTGAAGTGGTAATCTGTAATGTTATGCCGAGCTAAAAATCGTTCGGTCTCAATCGCGCTGTACTCAGACTTGTTCTTAATACCCTGCATGGAGACTGCCGGCGACACATTATTCGTGGCCTTGAAAACGCCACCGAGCAATACGGGCACATACTTGAATGTGACGCCGGTGCGTTGCTCAATCAAAGGTATCAGACGATGGCTCAAGTAGGCATTCGGGCTGCCAAAATCAAAATGAAATTCTAGGTTCATCGTTTCTCCTAATCACGTTTTAAAATTTTATTAGACAAAATTCAGGGCTAAACCTCAGTCCTGACCTGCTCAGTGGGATCAACATCCAGCGGTATAATCTTGATGTTATAAAAGCCATATATAGCCGCTACCACCGGGTTAATGAGGTTGAAAAAGCAAAAGGGCAGATAGGCAAATGTGGCGACGCCAAGGGTGCCTGCCATATAGGCGCCGCAGGTATTCCAGGGTATCAAGGACGACGTCATTGTGGCTGAGTCCTCTAGTGTTCGCGAGAGATTAACGGGGTCTAGATTACGCCGCTTGAACTCAGCCTTGTACATGCGCCCGGCAAGTACGATAGCAATATATTGGTCCGCTGCGACGATATTGACACCAATACAGGTAAAGATCACTGTGAGCACCAAGGAACCTGTGCTGGTCACCATCCGCAGGGCTGCGACCACCAGGCGTTCGAGCAAGCCTGTATGCTCCAGCACAGCACCAAAGGTCAAGGCACAGAGAATTAGCCACACCGTGTTTAACATGCTGCTCATACCCCCTCGACTCAACAGATCATTCACCGCCGCATTGCCGGTATCGATGGTAAAGCCATTAAACAACGCCAGCCAGACACCTTTAATGGTTGTTATCACGGCATTATCGCCAGCCCCCGCACCGACAAATCGGGCGATCGCATCAGGTTGCAGAATCGCTGCAAACACGCCGCCGACTATCGCCCCGATCATAATGGTAGGGAATGCCGGCAGGCCTTTAGCGGCCATGACCAGGACAAGCACCAAAGGCAACAGCGCCCACAGACTGATAACGAAGTGCGTATCCAGAATAGCCAACGTCTCATCTAGGGCTATCGACCCACTGTCACCGGCCTGAGCAAGACCGATAATCAAATACAGGAGCAGGGCAATGACAATACTAGGCGTCGTGGTCCAAACCATATGCCGTATATGAGCGAACAATTCAGTGCCTGCCACTGCCGGCGCCAGGTTGGTGGTATCTGACAGGGGCGACATCTTGTCGCCAAAATAGGCTCCCGAGATAATCGCCCCCGCGGTCATTTCCAGTGACAAGCCTAGCCCCTGAGAGATACCGATGAGGGCAACGCCAATTGTGCCCGCGGTGGTCCAGGAACTACCGATACTGACCGACACCAGTATGCAAATAAGGCACGCACTCACATAAAAGAAGGATGGATGCATGATCTGCAGGCCGTAATAAATCATGGTCGGCACCGTGCCAGCGAGAATCCAGGTACCTATCAGTGAGCCTACCGCCAGTAAAATTAAAATGGCGCCCAGAGCCGTTGAGATACCCGTGACGATACCTTCTTCAATGACTTTCCAGCCATGGCCATTTTTAACCCCGATAATGGCGGCCAGGCCGGCGGCGAGAATTAAGGCAATCTGGTTCGCGCCATAGGATGAATCATCGCCATACAGATACACTGACAATGTCAGCAACGACACCAAAAATAGGACGGGAATCAGCGCATCCAGAAGGGTCGGGGCCTTGATTTTGCGAGTCATGAATACCTGCAGCCAATGATGGAATTAGTGACGCCTACAGTACCGGACATTCAGCATGAGCACAAAGGGCTTGGGCCTTACAGGCTATTTG
>JABMOJ010000475.1 GCA_013204195.1 SAR86 cluster bacterium | reverse complement strand
TTTCTTATTCTCTAGATATGGTCAAATAGCGGTCAAATAGCGGTCAAATAGATATCAAATAGGGGCCTCCAGCGCAACCTCTGCATGCCGGCAAATTGGCCGACAAAAACAGATCAGTTGCGCGACCCCAGCTGCATTAAACCGCTATCTGGCTCTTCGCCTATCCGTTAAAACCTATCTGATCCTTGAGAATCCAAGCCCTAATCTAAGCCCTAATCTAAGCCCTAATCTAAGCCCTATCTAACAACAGCGGCGCCAGACAGCTGCGCTGGTAGGTCTCGTCGCCGAATTGGTATTGGCACCACAGGGCACGACGCAGATATAACTGAGCGTCGCACTCAAAAGTAAACCCAAAGCCACCATGAAACTGAATGGCCCGATCACCGGCGAAGGCAAAACCCTCGCTGGCGACCGCTTTGGCCATGCGCAAGGCAATCGCCTTGTCAGCACTGCTGCTGTCGGCCTGATCAAATACCGTTGCCCCATGATAAACATGGGAACGACTGGCCTCCAGGCCGATAAGTATATCCACCGTCGGGTGCTTCAGTGCCTGATAGCTGCCGATATACTTATCGAACTGCTTGCGGGTTTTCAGATACTCAATCACCAAATTTAAGGTGTTGGCGTGACCACCCACCATTTCGGCACTGAGCAGTAGCATCAAAACCTGCTCGATCTCGGCGAAACAGGTCTGCGGCAGAAGACTTTCCAGGCCGACACTGATGCCATCCAGATCGAGTTGAAAGCTACGGCGAGTCTCATCAATCACCACTTCCTGGGTGAGTGCGGCCACAGGAATCTGGGCTTTGTCTAACAACACCAGTCGGGGCTGGCCCGCTAGCAGCACCGAGACGATGATCATATCTGCCAACGTCGCATCTTGAACAAAACATTTGGTGCCCGTCAGGACGAGCTTACCCGTCTGTTGTTCGGCGCCGCAAGTCGGCGCATCCAGCAGCCAACTGCCATCGAGCTCCACCAAACCCATAGTCGCGACAGCACCGGTCGCGAGCTTTGGCAGCCAGATATTCTTCTGTTCTTCACTGCCGGCTAGCAGCAGCGTATGGGCCGCAGCCGCAGACCAAACTAACGGCGTGGCCATCAAATGCCGACCCATGGATTCCACCACCGGCACCAACTCACTCAGCCCCAGACCCAGACCGCCATAGGTCTCTGGAATGGTGATCGCAGACCAGCCAAGATCGACAATTTCCTGCCAGACAGCTGCAGGGATGGTTTGCTCGTCGCCCAGCCGGGCCCTCACCAGACTCACCGGTGAGTGTTTGCCACAGAAGTCCATGGCAGTATCGAGCAGCATGCTTTGCTCTTCCGTAAATTCGATTGGTTGACTCATATCGCCCCCTAGCTCTTTGGCAAGCCGAGCACACGCTCGCCCATAATGTTGTATTGAACCTGCGTGGTACCGCCGCCGATGGTGGCCGAAAACGAATTAAAATAGATTCGCTGCCACTTGCCGCCGTCTACTGCGGCGGGCGCGATAAAACGTCCGCCATTTGCGCCCTGCAAAGACAAGGCAAATTGACAGAAGCGCCGCTTCAGCTCGGTGCCGCGAAGCTTACCGGACATGGCTATTGCACCGGGACGTTCAGCATTCAACGCAGGAATTCGACCCTTGGCACTCATCAGACTATTGCTCTTGGCCTCAATCAAAAATTGCACCATCTGGTCTCGAATTAATGGGTCCTCCAGAACGGGCCGACCATTGCGAATTGAACGCCGGGCCAATTCCAGAACGTCATTAACGTTCAAGTCCATCATTGATATACCACCGGCCTGGCCGCCAACATTGCCACGCTCGAACATCAGGGTGGCCATCGCCACCTGCCAGCCCTCACCTTCTTGTCCCATAATACAATTGGCAGGAATCCGCGCGTCGTGAAAAAACGTCTGGCAAAAGCCAAACTCGCTGGTCAGCTTTTTGATTGGCTGAGGCGTGATACCCTCCACATGCATTGGCGCCAGAAAGAAACTCAAACCGGCATATTTGTTTGGGCCACCCGTGTCGGTTCGCGCCAGCAAGATCATGTATTTTGCATAGCTACCCAGACTGGTCCAGATCTTCGACCCATTGATCACATACTCGTCACCATCACGCACCGCTTTCACCTGGGCGCTGCCTAGGTCCGAGCCATGATCCGGCTCAGAAAATCCCTGACACCAAATGTCATCGGCGTTCAGGATACCTCTGATATATTTCTGCTTGGCTTCTTCGGTGCCCCGCTCCAGGATCAATGGTCCAGCCCAATTAAGGCCAATGGTATTGGTCATAAACGGCACGCGCTGACGGGCCATTTCCTGCGTCACAATATCTTGAAACACCTGTGGCTTGCCGCCACCGCCATATTCTTTGGGCCAAGACATGCCCAGGTAGCCGGCGTCATAAACCTTACGCTGCCAGGCCCGCAGATACTCAAACTGCGCATCAGTACCTACTTCCATAAAGGATTCAGGCAGTAAAAATCCTGGATCACCCGGATTGTTTTCTTCCAACCAGGTCGACACTTCCTGCCTGAACGCCTCAAGCGCTTGCTCATTCACATTCATGAATTACTGTCCTCTTTTTTAAAATCTAGCGACGCCGAAGGTGTTCGGCTGAGTGCCCCTGAGTGTCGTTTCAAGACAGGTCTCAAGCGTAAAGATAAGCACCTGGCGGGTGTCCGCCGGGTCGATAATACCATCGTCCATCATTCTGCTGGAGCAGAACATCGACTCTGACGACAGCTCCATACTAGCGATCAATTTTTCGGCGCCTTCAGCCATCGCCTGACGCTGGGCTTCGGGAATCTCTTGACCCGTGGCCCGAGCCCGATCTTCGGCAACCACTCGCATCACACCGGCAGCTTGGGCACCACCCATTACGGCCTGACGGGCCGTGGGCCATGAAAACACAAATTCCGGTTTCAAAGACTTCGAGCACATGGCGTAGTTACCTGCGCCATAAGCATTACCCACAATAATCGTGATTTTGGTCGGTCGAAAGTTTGCCACCGCTTGAATCATTTTTGATCCGTGCTTGACCTGACCCGCCTGCTCCGCTTCCACACCCACAAGAAAGCCCGTGGTGTTTTGCAGAAAGATCATCGGTGTCTTGGTTTGATCACAGAGTTGCAGAAACTGGCTGGCCTTCTTCGCACCTTGCGGCGTGATAGGCCCGTTATTGGTCATAATGCCGCAGCGCCAGCCGCCAATATGCGCATGACCACACACTGTATGCTGATCATTAGCCGGTTCAAATTCAAAAAATTCAGAGCCATCGAAAACGCGGGCGATGACCTCACGCATATCGTAGGGGATGCGTTTGTCTTCAGAGACGATACCCCGCAACTCTGCCGCCGGATACAAGGGCGCCACTGCCGCCCTATCCGGCGTCAACTGCGGGCCTGCTGCCGGGGGAAATTGCGCGACGATGTCCCTGGCGACTCGAATACCATCGGCATCATTTTCGGCCAGGTATTCTCCGGTTTGCGAGATTGTCGCGTGCATTTCAGCACCACCCAAAACTTCGTGTTCAGCTTCCTCGCCAGTTGCTGCCTTTAATAGTGGCGGTCCGGCAAGAAACAGATGGGTCTGACCTCGAACCAGCACCACATAGTCTGACAGCGCGACTTGGTAGGCGCCGCCGGCTGTGGCATTACCATGGGCGACTGTGATCTGCGGAATACCTGCAGCGGACAACTCTGCCTGCTGACAATAGACTCGACCACCATCGAGAAAACCATGTACATGCCAGGGGTCAGGGTCACCGTCACCGGCCAGATTGCCACCACCACTCTCACTAAGACACACCAGCGGCAGGCGGGTACTGAAAGCAATTTCCTGCAAACGCAGGTTTTTACGGGTGGTCACCGAGGTGATGGTGCCGCCCTTGATAGCGTAGTTCCATACCATCGCAAGAATTCGCCGACCTTTGACATAGCCGATACCAACAATGAGATTGCCGCCTGCCAAAGAACCGTCTTTATCACCATTCATGCCGAGTCCCGCAATACTAGACAACTCGAGGAATGGCGCACCTCTGTCCAGCAGATGGGCGAGCCGTTCACGAGGCAGCAACTTACCTTTTTTCTCTGCCCGCTCACGGTAACGCTCCTCACTGGCGCGTATATTCCGCTCAACGATACGCACCTTTTCGATATAGTTAGTCATGAACTCGACATTCGATTGATAGGCGTCGCTGTTGGTGTCCAGGCTGGATTCAAGCTGACTCATTGTTGGCATCCCCTACTGATAGTTCCACCAGAAACTGGCGATTTTTAACCTGCGTACCCGCTTCAACGTTAATGCTGACCACCTTACCGTCGACGTCGGCGACATGTCTGTGCTCCATTTTCATGGCCTCAATCAGCACGAGCGTCTGGCCTTTGACGACGCTATCGCCTACCGCCACCAGCACCTTGACGACTAAACCACCCGTCGAGGCATTAATCATCCCACTGCCTGCGGCACCTTTAGCGTTCACCGGTGCGTAGGTAGTGACTGTGGCATTAACAGTATCAGCACCGAAATCAACGCTTACGCTATTATCTTCGAGGTAAAAGGCCGCCTCTCGATCAACGCCGTCGCAGTTATAGGACATTCGCCCCGCCTCGCAGGCGTTGATCATCACATCAATCACTCGATTTCCCAGGTTGACTCGAAAGCCGCCATCAATTGCCAACGATGAAGACCGGGTTTCGATGCCGTCTGCCAGGAACGTCTCAACGACCATCATCGGTTCAGCGTTACTCCAGGCCGGCTGAGCCGCACCATTTTGCGCTAACAGGGCCGCAGTCACCGCGAGTTGCTGAGTTCGATCAACGTCTTGATACCGGTCGAGCAAAGCTGCATCGATAAAATCGGTGGTCGTCTCACCCTGAATAAACACAGGCTCGGTCAACAGCTGAATCAGAAACGACTTATTGGTTACCAGACCCAAAAGCTTCGTTTCCTTAAGGGTGCGAACTAAGCGGCTTCGAGCCTCCTCGCGATCCTTACCCCAGCAAATCAATTTCGCCAGCATCGCATCATAGTATGGAGAGACCTGACAACCACTGTAAATGCCATGATCGATTCGTACCCCAACGTTCTCATAGGGTTCGAACAACTGCACGGTACCGGTCTGAGGCATAAAACCGTTCCTTGGGTCCTCTGCATAAATACGTACTTCAATCGCATGTCCGTCAAGACTGATGTCCTGCTGACCACAGGGCAACGGTTGACCATTGGCAATTTGCAATTGCCAGTCCACCAGATCAATATCTGTCACCAACTCCGTCACAGGGTGCTCAACCTGCAGGCGAGTATTCATTTCCAAAAAGTAAAAGTGTTGATCTTGGTCCACCAGGAATTCAACGGTACCCACGCCTTCATAACTCACAGCAATGGCGGCGTTAACTGCAGCCTCACCCATGCGTGCACGGAGCTCGCCACTCATAAACGGCGACGGGCTTTCCTCGATGACTTTCTGGTGCCGACGTTGCGCTGAGCAATCACGCTCGCCGAGGTGGATCACATTGCCATGGGCATCACCG
>JABMOJ010000041.1 GCA_013204195.1 SAR86 cluster bacterium | reverse complement strand
GGCGAAATCCAATCGGTTTTTCGGCTTCTATGATAGAGGTCGATGCAGTTGTAACCTAGTGTTGTTGTCCGCAACCTCCGCACTCGCCTGCCCAATCATCCTGAGAACAACCAGAACGGCCTGCTATGGCGCAGGCCGTGTTTCGCATATTTTGGAGTACTAAATGGCGAAAATCCTAGACGATATTTCCCGTACCTTTTCCGAGTATTTATTGATTCCGCGGCTGACACGCAAGGGTCAGAGAGCTGACTTAGTGGATCTGAGGACGCCGCTGGCCGCGCTTGGCAAATCGTCTGATAAGCGATTTCATATTAATGTGCCTGTTGTGTCAGCCTGTATGCAAGCAGTGTCCGGCACGAGCCTGTCTATCGCGTTGGCACGCCAGGGTGGCTTAAGTTTCATTTTCTGTTCGCAGGCGATTGACACGCAGGCCGAAATGGTTCGCCAGGTCAAGGCCCATAAGGCCGGATTCGTCCAAAGCGATTCCAATGCGACCGCTTCTATGACGCTGGAAGAGGTGATGACGTTGATGGCCAGCACAGGTCATTCCACAGTGCCCGTAACTCACGATGGCAGCGCGACCGGCAAGCTGGAAGGTATCATCACCGACAAGGATTTTTGGGTCTACGAAGACGATCTGAGCCACACTGTTGGCGAGCATATGACGCCGTTTAAAGACGTGATTCATGGCGAGGAAGGTATCAGCCTGCGCGAGGCGAATGAGCTGCTACATCGGCACAAAAAGGACTGTTTGCCCGTGGTCGACACGCAGGGTCATCTCAGTGCGCTGGTCTTCAAAAAAGATTATGAAGATCATCGTCGCCACCCCAATGAATTACTGGACGCCTCCAAACGCCTATGTGTTGGTGCAGCCATCAACACCCATGATTTCAGGGAGCGAGTCCCAGCCTTGCTCGCTGCCGGTGCAGACGCCTTGTGTTTCGATTCATCTGACGGATTTACCGAATACCAGATGGAAGGCATTCAATGGATTCGTGACAATTATGGTGATGACGTCGTCATTGGTGGCGGCAATGTGGTTTCTGCTGAAGGCTTTGATTACTTGGTACAAGGGCCGGGGGTAGATTTCATCAAGGTTGGTATTGGTGGAGGCTCCATCTGCATTACCCGTGAGCAAAAAGGCGTAGGTCGTGGCCAAGCTTCCGCGTTACTTGAAGTGTCAGAGCGCCGTGATGCGTACTTTAAGGAAACCGGGCGGTATATCCCGATTTGTTCCGATGGTGGTTTGGGCAATGATACGCAAATAGTCGTCGCGCTGGCGATGGGGGCTGATTTTGTGATGATGGGACGCTATTTTGCGACCACCGAAGAGAGTCCAACACCAAAGACCTCAATCAACGGCCAAGTCTACAAGCCCTATTGGGGTGAAGGTACCTTGCGAGCGCAGAACTGGCAGCGTTACAGCGAAGGCATGAGCACGCGTAAAATGGTGTTCGAAGAAGGCGTGGATGCTTTTGTGCCGCTAGCGGGTCCTTTGGCTGAAGTGCTAGAAACGACCCTGTTCAAGCTGCGCAGTACCATGGTGAATGTGGGCGCAGAAAACCTCGAACAATTTCGTGAACAGGCCATCCTGACGTTAGTCTCAGAGCAATCTGTCGTTGAGGGTGGTACGTCGAGCGTCTTTCAGTTTAACCGCAGCCGTGAGATTGATGATGGCCGCTGGGGAAATTCAAACTAGGACCCGTGTGCCGTTTTTTTTTTTAGTGGGCGGTCATGTATAATCGCCGCTGTTGTTAACCTCGATCTAGGAAGCCATCGTTGTGAAAATTGAAAAAGCCTTTTTGGCCATCGCCTTGCTAGCCGCGATGTTAGTGCAGACCGTAAGTGCCAGCACGATTGAAGATGAGATTACCGCGCGGATCAAGAAGGCTGGTAGTGTTTGCCTTCAAGGCGATGACTGCGGTCAGGCGACAGCAGGTATCGCCACCGCCGCCAATGCCACTGGTGGCGCTGACGCGATCTATAAGGCCAGCTGTTCTACTTGTCACAGCATCGGTGTTGCCGGCGCGCCAAAATTAGGCAATAAAGATGACTGGGCGCCCCGTATTAGCAAAGGTATGGACGCCCTGTACGCGAGTATATTTAATGGTATTGCTCCGGGTATGCCGGCGCGAGGCTTGTGCTTCACCTGTTCCGACGACGATCTCAAAGCCGTCGTCGATCTCATGGTGGAACAGTCTAAATAGTTCTGCTTCGATCGAGCTGGCGAAACGCCAGGGCCTCGGTCAGATGGGGGGTCGCCAGATTGGCGGCGCCCGCCATGTCAGCGATAGTACGGGCGATTTTCAATACTTTAAAATAGCCTCGTGCCGAAAGTCCCAGTTTTTCCATCGCTCTGTCCATCAGCTTGCCGTCAGCCTCGGATAGCTTGCAGTCTCGAGATACCTCCGCGCTGCTGAGGTAGGCATTGGGCTTACCCGCGCGCTCAAACATTAATTTTCTTGCCGACAGCACCTGCGCTGTGGCTACTTCATGGGCCATAATGTCGGGCGAATAGTCGGGGTCGGATAGCAGTCCGCGCTCCAGGCTTGGCACAGACACATGCAGGTCAATTCGATCCAATAGTGGACCAGAAACCCGGTTTCGATAAGCGGTAATGCGTTCCTGACTGCAATTACAGGGTTGCCGAATATCGCCAAAGGAGCCGCAGGGGCAAGCGTTCATCGCGGCGACTAGTTGAAATCTGGCGGGATAACAAACTTGGTATTGGGCTCGGCTTATCATGATATGGCCAGATTCCAGAGGCTCGCGCAGTACCTCAAGGACTCGGCGGGAAAATTCAGGCAGCTCATCAAGAAACAAGATGCCATTGTGCGCCAGGGAAATTTCTCCTGGGCGAGGTGGGCTGCTACCCCCCACCAAGGCAATTGACGAAGTCGTATGATGGGGCGACCTAAAGGGTCTTTGACCCCACGTTAGAGGATCAAATGTGTAATTTGACACCGAGTGAACCGCTGCTACCTCTAAGGCTTCCTGGGTCGATAATGGTGGTAGCAGGCTACGCAGACGATTCGCCAACATGGTTTTACCGGTGCCTGGCGGCCCAATAAACATCAAGTTGTGACTGCCAGCCGCGGCGATCACGAGCCCGCGTTTGGCGACAAGCTGACCGCGGACATCGGCGATGCCGGCATCCTCTTGCGCCTCGGAAGTTATGGGTATTGTCTCTGGGCGAGGTAGAATAGCGGAGCCTTTAAGGTGAGCGATGACTTCTAGAAGATTGTTGGCCACTCTGACGTTGGTAGGGCCTGCTAGGTTTGCTTCGGAACCATTCAGTGTTGGTACGATCAATTCTCGATTTGCAGCGGCGGACTGTATAGCGGCAGGCAGGACCCCATTGACGGGGCGTAGTTGACCGTCCAGTGCGAGTTCCCCAAGCCACTCGCACTGTTGCAGCGCATTTTGGGGCAGGTCGCCGTTGGCGGCGAGAATTGAAACCGCGATAGCGAGATCATAACGCCCACCTTGTTTGGGTAAATCCGCTGGCGCGAGATTAACAGTAACCCGTCGACTGGGTGTTTTTAGTCCGACATTAGCGATGGCTGATTTAACTCGGTCCTTTGCCTCCTTAACCGTGGTGGCGGGCATACCAACAATCTGAATTTGTGGAAGCCCTTGAGAAATATCGGCCTCGACGGTTATCAGCGGCGCTTCTATGCCAATTTGGGCTCGGGAGTAAGTAATAGCGAAGGTCATGGGTCAAGTCAGCCAAAAGAGCGCAGTATTGACGCAAGTGTACGGGGAGTGCCGGCAACCGCTTGTGCGACAGGGCAGCGAATTGGCGTGCGATTTTTGCGAGAACTTATCGGTTGCTGTGCGCCCTAACAGCGCATTAGCGGTTATCGTTAGGACCTAGAGCGCACTATTATGGTGCGATTGTGGCTTGGTCTGGCAGTCGCTGAAACCTATATCTATATGAAATATATGGATTTTAGTAGCTTGGCACGGTCGATGCTTTAATGAATCATAGAGGTCTAGCGCTAGGGTGTGAAGCCTGGGATCTGCTTAATCGTTGCCGGCGCTGTTACCACTAAGGCGCGTCTTAGCCAGGACAGCATTGAGACCGAAAAGAGCTGAAAATGGCGCTTGGGCTAACAGCTGATCTAGTGGGTCAGACACCTCGCTTGGGTAACGATGTGATTAGGCGTAGCCAAGAGTTTATAATTTCGATACATTTGCCGCACAACAAAAACAGAGGTAACTCTGTTCAAGGAGAACTTATATGAAGTTAGTCACTGCAATCATCAAACCGTTTAAGCTGGACGACGTGCGAGAAGCTCTATCGGAGATCTCCGTACAGGGTATGACGGTCACCGAGGTCAAAGGCTTTGGTCGTCAAAAAGGCCATACTGAACTCTATCGTGGCGCAGAGTATGTCGTTGATTTTCTGCCGAAGGTGAAAATCGAAGTGGCGATCGCAGATGAAAGCTTAGATGCTGTTATTGAAGCGATCACGGGCGCCGCCAATACAGGTAAAGTCGGCGACGGAAAAATTTTCGTTAGCACCTTAGACGACGTCATTCGCATCAGAACCGGTGAAACCGGGGGTGAAGCGGTCTGACGCGGCAGTCATATCGTCTAGCCTGAGCGTAACTCGTCTTCTGCAATGTAAATTGGGTTTCCCAGATCTCAGTGCCAAGCAGGCGCGTTAGCTTCGGCGCTGAGGGTTATGCGTGCTATTCTGAATGATCATTGTATCTCTAGTACAATCCTCTTCTATAATTCCGCTTTAGTCTCTGGATAGTGAATCTATCATGAAGTATCAAAGTACTAGGGGTGGCGTTTCTGGCATCAGTTTTAAGGACGCGGTTCTTATGGGGCTGGCCGATGATGGCGGCCTGTTGGTTCCCGAGTCTATTCCTGATGTGAGTGCGGAGCTCGATGCCTGGCGAGGCTACAACTATTCGCAGTTAGCCCTGGAAGTCATGAGCCGGTTTATCGACGATATTCCCCGGCCCGCCTTGCAACAGATTATTGAGCGCAGCTACGACACCTTCTCGGTGCCGTCAGTGACCCCGATCGTGCCGCTGGGTGAAGATTATGTGCTCGAACTGTTCCATGGTCCGACCTTGGCCTTTAAGGATATCGCTCTGCAATTTTTGGGCAACGTGTTCGAGTACATACTTGATGAGCGCGGTCATAGCGTGAATATCTTGGGTGCGACCAGTGGTGATACGGGT
>JABMOJ010000474.1 GCA_013204195.1 SAR86 cluster bacterium | reverse complement strand
GTGCCGGTCATCCATTTTGGCACGGGTAATCCGGCGTTGGCACCCTTGATGGCCAAGGCCGGCGGGGACGTGCTGGCCCTCGACTGGCGCACGCCACTGCGTGAGACCTGGGAACTCACCGGGGTCAAAGCGGTTCAGGGTAATATGGACCCGATTATTCTGTGCGCAGATCGCGCGTCCGTGGAGCGTAAGGCGGGCGAAGTCTTGGCCGAGGTCGATGGTAAGCCTGGCCATATCTTCAATCTGGGCCACGGTATTATTCCCGAAACCCCCGTCGACAACGTCAAGGCACTGGTGGATTTCGTCCACCAGTATCCGGTCTAGTCCAGCTGATCGACATCTCTCACCGCGCCTTTGTCGGCGCTGGTGGTGAGTGCCGCGTAAGCCTTGAGTGCCGCTGAGACCACGCGAGTGCGGTGTTCTACCGGTTTCCAGGCGAGTTTGCCGCGACCATCCATGGCGACACGGCGTTGCTCAAGTTCCGCATCACTGATATTCAAGTGGACTCGTCGAGCCGGAATGTCGATCTGAATATTATCGCCCTCTTCAACCAGCGCGATGGCGCCACCCTGGGCTGCTTCAGGCGATGCGTGGCCGATCGATAAGCCCGAAGTGCCGCCAGAAAAACGGCCGTCGGTCAATAAGGCGCAGGCAGCGCCGAGGCCCTTGGATTTCAAGTAACTGGTGGGGTAGAGCATTTCTTGCATGCCCGGGCCACCCTTGGGTCCCTCGTACCGAATCACCACCACATCGCCTTCTTTGATGTCGTCGTCCAAAATCGCGGCCACCGCAGAGTCCTGACTTTCGAAAACCCTGGCCGGTCCATCAAACACCCAATTCTTTTCCTCAACGCCGGCGGTTTTGACGATGCAGCCGTTGACGGCGATATTGCCAAACAAGACGGCGAGTCCACCTTCGGTGCTGTAGGCATGAGCCATGTCGCGAACGCAGCCATTAGACCGGTCAACGTCCAAGGTATCGTAACGCGTCGCTTGGCTGAAGGCAGTTTGGGTTGGTATGCCTGCTGGGCCGGCGCGATAGAACGTCTGCACTTCCTGTGACTGACTGACGGCCACATCCCACTTTTTCAAAGTCTCGGCGAGGCTGGCGCTATGAACGTTTTTGACGGAAGTGTCGAGCAAGCCGCCACGATCAAGCTCACCCAGGATTGCCATGACGCCGCCGGCACGATGCACGTCTTCCATATGATAAGTATCGATTGCCGGCGCCACCTTGCACAGGTTCGGCACTCGTCGAGACAAGCGGTCGATATCAGCAAGGGTGAAGTCGATCTCACCTTCTTGAGCGGCCGCCAGCAAATGCAGGATGGTATTGGTCGAGCCACCCATGGCGATATCCAGCGTCATGGCATTTTCAAAGGCCGTGCGGTTGGCAATCTGTCGTGGCAACACGGAGTCATCGTCATGTTCGTAATGCTGGCGAGCAATGTCCACTATCGTGCGACCTGCCTGCAGAAACAGTTGCTCACGATCCGCGTGGGTGGCGAGCATAGAGCCGTTGCCAGGTAGTGACAGGCCCAAGGCTTCGGTTAGGCAATTCATCGAATTCGCAGTGAACATGCCTGAGCACGAACCGCAGGTCGGGCAGGCTGAGCGTTCGTACTCGTCTACCTCGCTATCGGTAAATTGCTCGTCAGCGGCAACCACAATGGCATGAATCAGATTGGTATGATGATTGGCCAGTTTAGTTCGACCGGCCTCCATGGGACCGCCAGAGACAAACACGGTGGGAATGTTTAGGCGCAGCGCCGCATTGAGCATCCCCGGTGTGATCTTATCGCAGTTAGAGATGCAGACGAGGGCATCGGCGCAGTGGGCATTGACCATATACTCGATGGAGTCAGCGATAATATCCCGAGATGGCAGGCTATAGAGCATACCGTCGTGGCCCATGGCAATGCCGTCGTCCACGGCGATGGTATTAAATTCCTTGGCAACGCCGCCAGCTTTCTCGATTTCTCGAGCGACCAATTGACCCATGTCCTTGAGGTGCACGTGACCAGGTACGAACTGGGTGAAGGAATTAGCGATGGCAATAATGGGCTTGTCGAAATCGCCATCAGTCATGCCCGTCGCGCGCCACAGGGCGCGTGCACCGGCCATGTTGCGGCCATGGGTTGAAGTCTTGGATCTGTAAATGGGCATGGGTATAGCTCCTCGTCGCGGCGGTTTAAAGCAGCGGTTTTTCCAGTAATTTTGAATTTCGCTGGTAGTTGTAAAGGGATTGCCTGGAAGGTGGCAAGTCCTGCAGGTTGACCGGGCGAAAACCCCGTTCAACAAACCAGTGGGTGGTATGGGTCGTGAGTACAAACAGTGCGGTCAGACCCTGGGTTTTCGCGAGTTGCTGAATTTTCTCAAGCAGTAACTCACCTCGGTCGTTGTCTCGGTATTCTGGATGGGTCACCAAGCACGCAAGCTCACCCTTGGTCTCAAACGGGTATAATGCAGCGCAGCTGACAATCATGCCATCGCGCTCGATAACGGTGAAATGATCTACTTCAGACTCCAGCAATTCTCGAGATCGGCGCACCAGAATACCTTGTTCTTCCAGCGGGGCGATGAGCTCAATGATGCCCGCGACATCATTCGGCCTTGCCGGTCTAATTTGCTCATAGCTGACACGACTAATTTGTGTGCCCGTGCCGTCTCGAGTGAATAGTTCCTCGAGGGCGGCTCCATCTTCGGTGTAGCTAATCAAATGACAGCGGGCTACGCCCCGCAAGCAGGCGACCTTCGATAGCCGTAAAGGCGAGTAGGTATCGAGTGTGGATTCATCGATGTCATCGAGTTGTAATTCGCTGATAACTGAGCCGTCGGCGTCCCGTAGCCCTTGATCCGTAAAGAAAATCAATTTCTCCGCCATCAATGCCGCCGCAACTTCTGTGGCGACCTGGGTCGAGTTCGCGTTGAATATTTCTCCTGAGAGAGAAAAGCCTAATGGTGAAATCAGCAGTGTAGCGCCCGAGTCTAGCTGTTGGCGAATGGCCTTGGTATTGACCTTTCTGACAACGCCGGTGTTGTGGTAGTCAACCCCGTCGATCACACCCAAAGGCTTGGCTCGGATAAAGTTGCCGGAAATAACCAACATTTCGGCGCCATGCTGCGGTGAGTTGATCAACCCCATGGATAAGCGGGCCTCGATCTCTAAGCGCAGAGTTCCCACTGCCTGCTGTACGAGCGGCAGTATCTCGGGGGTGGTTACTCTAACCTTGTTAACAAAATCACTGGTCGCGCCGTTAGCTGCCAACTGCCGTTCAATTTGTGGTGCTGCACCGTGCACGACAACCAGTTTTACGCCGAGACTGTGCAGCAGAACAATGTCGCCAATAATGTTACTGAAATTAGGGTGATCGACTGCCTCACCGTCTAGGTGCAGAACAAAGGTTTTTCCGCGGTGCGCATTGATATAGGGCGATGAGTCCCTGAACCATTTTACGTGTTGATGTGTGTCGTTCATTCTGAGCAGTTACCGTGATAAAAATCAGTATTAACCGTCATGCTTGTCGGCATTCGTTGGTCAACAGCGCCTTACTCGCCACAACAGTGCTTGGCAATCAGGCCGCGTAGTATAGCAATTGTGGGCTCGATTTGTCTGAGTTCAACAAATTCATTGGGTTGATGGGCCTGGTCAATAGAGCCGGGCCCGAGCACAACAGTTTGCATGCCAAGTTGCGACAGAAACGGCGCTTCAGTAGCAAAGGCCACGGTTTTAGGTTCGCAACCCGTCAATTCACGAGTTGCCGCGAGCAATTCGTCACCTTCCGTCTGAAAAGGTGGCAGCGGTTCGTGAAACAGTTCGAGGCTCATGCTCAGGCCTTGATCTGCGAGTAAGGGTGTCAGGCGGCTCTCTATTTCGCTCATGATGTTGGTGTTGTTCATGCCGGGCAAGACTCGTACGTCGAAGGCCATGTCTACGTGATCGCAAATTCTGTTGGGGTTATCGCCGCCGTGTATACAGCCCAAATTGAGCGTGGGCGAGGCCACCGTGAAGCCGGGATCTTGATAACGATTGGCCAGCTCCTGGCGGAACTTGAGCAGTTGCTCAATGACGATGCCACTGCCATCAATAGCGTTAGCGCCGAGGGCCGGGTTTGAAGAGTGGCCGGAAGACCCCTGAATTTTCAGGGACAGCATCATAATGCCTTTATGCTTATAAACCGGTTGCAGCTCCGTTGGTTCGCCGATAATCGCATAGCGCGCACCACAGATATCGGCTGCGGTCAGCGCCCGCGCGCCGCTCATTGACGATTCTTCATCGGCGGTACCAATGATGGTCAAGGGGCGAGTGAATTCTTGATCGAGCAGAGGTTCGAGCGCGGCAATTGCCAGCGCAAAGAAGCTCTTCATATCGCAAGTGCCGAGGCCGTACCAGCGATCATTGATTTCAGTCAAGGTGAAGGGGTCGCTAGCCCACAAATTCGCATCTAGGGGTACCGTGTCCGTGTGTCCGGATAACACCAAGCCGCCGCTGCCGACACCGCGGGTGGCTATCAGGTTGGACTTCCCCGGATGGCCGTTG
>JABMOJ010000040.1 GCA_013204195.1 SAR86 cluster bacterium | reverse complement strand
GTTAACCCCCTGTGTCAGGCTAGTTGTCACCCTCATTAAATCATCATTTATTGAGCAGAGGGCGAGAGAGGAATGAGTGACACGATATTCACCAGAGAGAAAAGAAACCGTATTGAAGAAGCTGTTGCCCCCGCACAGTTTGACTGTCAGTGAGGTGGCAAGCCGAGAAGGCATCTCGGTAGGATCGCTGTATAATTGGCGCAGTCAAGCTAGAGCAGAGGGAAAGCCGGTGCCAGGTCCGAATAAAACTTCAGATGAATGGTCTGGTGAAGCTAAGTTCGCCGTTGTTGTCGAGACTGCAGTGTTGAGTGAAGCCGAACTCAGCCAGTACTGCCGCGAGAAAGGGCTCTATCCTGAACAAGTCAGAGCCTGGAAGCAGGATTGCCTTGAGGGTTTTAACTCAAACCCGGAACGTCAGCGCGAAACAGCCAAGCAGTCGAGGGCAGATAAGAAGCAGATTCGTCAGTTGGAAAAGGAGTTGCGACGAAAAGAGAGAGCACTTGCAGAGGCGGCAGCGCTCCTGGTGTTGCGAAAAAAGCTCAAAGCCTTTTACGGGGAGGATCAAGAGGACGACTGACCCCACTCTGTGAAAGGCAGGCATTGATTGTGTTGATAAAAGAGGCTGTCACGGCCGGCAGTCGATTAGCATCTGCGTGTCAGGAGACGGAGATATGTTTACGCACTTATCGACGTTGGGTTAAAGCTGATGGCGTGGTGTTGGAGGATCAAAGGCCGCTTGCAACCCGGCCCGCGCCACAGAACAAGCTGAGTAAGGTTGAAGTTCAGACGATACTGGATGTTGCCAATACGCCTGAATATGCAAGCCTGCCGCCGTCGCAGATTGTACCGAAGCTTGCTGACAATGGGCTGTATCACGGCAGTGAGGCGAGTTTTTATCGTGTGCTGCGTGCACACGATCAGGTGCATCATCGCGGCCGCAGCAGAGTCGTTGAGAAGCGAGCAGCGCCGGTCAGTTATGTGACGACAGGACCCAATCAGGTTTGGAGTTGGGATATAACCTATTGCCCGTCAAAGGTTCGGGGGCTCTTTTACTACCTGTATTTGATTGAGGATATATACAGTCGCAAGATCGTTGGCTGGGAGGTTCATGAGCGAGAGAGTGGCAGCCTAGCGGCTGAATTACTGCAGCGTACAGTACTTCGTGAGCAATGTTTTAAGTCACCGTTGGTGCTGCATTCTGATAACGGAGCGCCGATGAAGTCGGTCACCCTAAAAGCGAAAATGGAAGAGCTATGCATCACCGGATCACACAGCAGGCCGAGCGTGAGCAATGATAACCCCTACTCGGAATCGCTGTTCAGGACATTGAAGTACAGCCCACAATGGCCATCTCAGGGCTTTAAGGATTTACAGACAGTGCGCGACTGGGTGCAGCGGTTTGCAACCTGGTATAACAACGAGCATTGCCATAGCCGAATCGGCTTTGTGACCCCAGTGCAACGTCACAGAGGCGATGATAAGGCACTACTGGCGCAGAGAAAGACTGTCTATGACAAAGCCAGGCAAATGAACCCTCTGAGATGGTCTGGTGAGGTTAGAAATTGGCAGCACATCAAGGAGGTATCCTTGAACCCTGGCAAGCCTATGAGTGCAGAAGCGAAGGCAGCTTAGAATATGAGAAAACAGTGACAACTATCTTGAAAAACACCGATAGCCTGCCTTCAAGCCCTCTGCCAGACGTGCCTCAGAGACATCGGTCCATTGCCGAAAAACATCGAGTGTGTGAGCGCCCAGCAGTGGTGGTGAGCTATAGCTTTCCTGATCTGTGGACGACATTTTTATAGGGTTACCTGGCACATCGACGCTGCCACCTGCAGGGTGATCGACACTTACTACCATGCCTCGATGCCGCACCTGTGGATCGGAGAGCGACTGCGATAAATTATTCACCCGCGCACAAGGAATACGCGCTGTTTCGAGTTTCTTCAGCCAAAAGTCGGCGGTTTGTTTAATCAGCACTTGGTTCATGTGGTCTTCTATGAATTTTTTGCTGCCCAGGCGCTCGAAGGCGGTTGCAAATTTTGGGTCACGCAGAGCGTCGACGTTTATCAAATCGGTTAGGGCTGGCCAAAACTTATCGCCAATGACGGCAATAATAATGTCGTCATCTTGCGTGTTGAAGGTGTTATAGGGCGTATGCACAAAATGTGAATTACCAATTGGCGTGGGTATCTCTCCAGACATGGAGTGCATGGTCGCCATGTAATTCAACATGCTAATTTGGCAGTCAAGCATGCTGATATCCACATGTTGGCCCAGTCCTGTGGTGCTCCTCGCCAACAACGCCGCCTGAATCCCCATAACGGCAAACATACCCCCTGCTAAATCGCCTATGGGGATGCCGGCACGCACAGCCTGTCCTGGACCGGCGCCAGTAATCGACATGCCGCCCCCAAGACCTTGGACGATTTGATCAAAAGCGGGCCTTTGGTAGTTTGGCCCATCACTACCAAAGCCAGTCACTGAACAAGTAATAATTTGAGGGTTAATTTCGGCGAGCTTCTGGTGGTCTATCCCCAATCTGCCGACGACATCCGCGGCGAAGTTATCTAAGACGACGTCTGCGTGCTTAACTAATTCGTAGAATAGTTCCAGTCCTTGGCTAGATTTCAAATCGATTGCGACACTGCGCTTGTTGCGATTGAGGGTGAAAAAATAAGCGCCCATACCATTAATGGAGTTTTTCGGATCATCTTCCAGCAGTCTGCGCGTACCTTCACCGATCACCAACGGTTCAACTTTTACTGTGTCGCAGCCCAAATCTGCCAATATCATTCCCGCATAGGGCCCGGAAAGCATGTGGGTCAAATCGAGCAGGCGAATGTTTTTAAGGGGTTTAGTCATAGATATACTTTTACAGTCAGATGATTAGCGCTAAATGAGTACAGTTAATTAGGTACGATACGGGCCTCGTCAGCCAATTTTTTGCCCTTAGGTCGTGTCGGCAACAGCGCCGACACGGTGCCATTGTATACAATATGCCGGTTAGCGCAAAGAATCATCCCTGTTTTTGACCGTGGCGATAGTGCTAAGCGCTTCTTTCGCCGCATAAATGTGGCTGCGGGTAATGGCTTCTGCCCAACTGGGGCTGCCCGACTTTAACGCAGCATAGATCTCAATATGGTGATGATGGGATTGGGTTAGTCGTGCGCGGGAAAATTGCCTAGCCGTTTTTACCACCACAGCCTGTTCGATCAGGCGCGTTAGCATCAAAATAAGGCGCTCGCTACCGGCCGCCTCCCAAATCGTATTGTGAATAATTTGGTTAAGTCTAAGAAACTCTTCGATGTTAGCGTCTAGCAATGCTGGCTGAATCAAAATTTCACTCATGAGAGTATTGGCTTTCTGAATCGTCTCGAGCTGACTCAGTGAGATGCGGCTTGCTGCCTGGGCCGCGGCGTGGCCCTCGAGCAGTGCTCGGAGCTGAAACAAATCATCAATCTCATCGCTAGACCAAGTCTTAACCTCAGCACCCTGATTTGGAATAATAGTCAGATAATCTTCAGCGGCCAAAATACGCAAGGCCTCTCGCACCGGCGTTCGACTGCAACCACAGAGCTCAACTAGCTCGGCTTCCTTGAGCCTAGTTCCAGGGGCAAACTCCCCAGAAAGAATGCTCTCTCTGATCGTGCGATAAACAGCATCTGATGATTTAGACATTTTTTTTGGGTGTACCTTTATTGCCGCGCTAAGAAACTGCACAGTCATTTATGGGTGGACAGCGAAAAAAGTTAGATTTTATACGCCGCCCAGTCATTGTATACAATATTCGGATGTGTTGAAAAATTAGACTTGTTAACAGGGTGACCTTTTCCCCTAAATTAGACCCATGACGAAGATAAGATACCTCTCACCATCCGGTTATCGCAACGAACAATAGACGCTAAAATCCGCCTATCTATTTTGACCGCATCTGGATCGCTCACGGATTTAAGACAGATGGACGTCAGGTCGGCACACCCAGCAGGAAGCGAGCCGTGCAAAATTAAATTAGAAGAGATCGTGTTAAATACGCATGCTTTGTATTTCCGCGATTTGATATCACGCTGGAAATCGGAAAATATCGCTACAGACCAGTAAAACTGAGCTGAAAGATGGGGCTTGACCGAGGCGCTAAGCCTCACGACTGAAGGTTTCTCGCTGAAGGT
>JABMOJ010000473.1 GCA_013204195.1 SAR86 cluster bacterium | reverse complement strand
GGTTACCGCCGCGTCCTGCGCCTGACTGACGACCCGCGCCATCAGGGCCGCACCCAGCCCACGGCCTCGAGACTGTGGCGCCAGCATGACCCAGTTCAGATTTCGCACGGCGGCGTCACCGGTCAAACCGAACGCGCCAACCACAATACCATCGATCAAACATAGCTCGTAGCCTGGCGTTGGCGCATCAAGAAAGCTGATGTAATCCGAGCGTTCATTGGGCGCAAAGTAACCGGGGCAATTGGCAGCGAATATCGCCAGACAGCGATCGCGATACGCCGCTGAGTAAGCTTGAAAAATAACAGTTGGAACCGAAGGCTTCCTGCCTAGCATAGATTTACCTGAGCTGGCTGTCTTTGCTGCCGCGGCGGTTCATGCCCCTAGCATCTTGGTCGAGGGCTTCTAACGCAGCCTGGCAGGCCACACAAAACCGAATGCCGGGAATGGCTTGGCGCCGGGCCTCAGGAATGAGTTTATCGCATTCTTCGCAGACAGCCGCACTTTCACCGCTGCCCAGTTCCTGCCTGGCGCGTTCTACAGCCTCTGCCACACTGGCATCAATCTGGTCTTGTACGGCGCCGTCTCGCGCCCAGCCACTGGCCACTGTTTACTCCTGTTGCTTGCTTCGCCTGTCCGGCGGCTATCCTCATCAGCCTGACAGATAAGATACCACCGGCGGGTGGTTCTGACAAAAAGATGCCTGAAATCTCCCCTGCTTGCACTATCACCGCGCACTTCATCCCTTGAATATTGTTCTGCCGCACGGCAAGCAGCCGGCCGACCCGGGGAAACTGTAAACAATACTTAATATGAAGGTGACGCTATGACGGCTACCACGACGCTGCCGCAACCGACCCCGTAATTTGCCAAGCAGATCAAGGCCTACGTCAGCGACAAGATTCAGGTAAGTCAGGTGGCCGACGGGGTTCGCCTCATACACTCCGGGCCAGACTGGATCCTAGTTGAATTCACCTAAAACTAACTGAAACTCAGCGGCGCTAAGGGGGCCGACGTGCCGATAGACTTCCTCTCCCTGCGGGTTGAGGATAATAACGGTGGGCACGGCCGACACAGCATAAGTTGTCGCAATTTCCGCGTCTGCCTCGACATCAACCTTCAGATAACGGTAACGCAGCAGGGCATCTTTCACAGCCTGGTCAGTCAAGGTTGACCGTTCCATAATCTTACAGGCACCACACCATGGCGCGCCAAAATAGACTGCAATCGATGTTTGTTGATCAATCAGTTTTTGGATTGGCACCGGCAGCGTCTTCACGCCTGAGATTTGGCTCAATTCAAGGCCGCTTTCCAGAATCCTCGGATCGTACCCCAACGCCTCGATCGTCGTGAGCATCTGTGGCGCACTGACTAACCCATCATCATAGGACACCGTAAACGCATCTCGCGCCAGATCGACCTGCACCTGTTTGACTCCGGGCAACTCTGACAGAGCTGCTTCGACCGCATTCGGTCAGCTCATTCAGGTGATGCCGGTCTTGCTCTTCATCATACCGGCCACTCCGATCGTCACTCGCTTCATCGTTTCACCCGACGCGCTGGCATTCAGCGATAGGCATATCAAGGGTAGCAACAGTAAGGCGCAAATAAGCGTTTTCATGGGGGAGAGTTTACCGCAGATGGCGATGAAGCGTTAATTCACCGGATTTTGGCCACCATCGCTTTTCAGGCAGGCTATTCAGTCAGTCTATTCAGTCAGCGCGCCGGCTATTGGCCGCATCATGATGAGATCTCGCTGGCTGTCTGCACCGAGTTGGAAAACATGCTCGCCCACCACCTCGAACCCCCAACGCCGATAAAACGACAAGGCGCGCGCGTTGTTCTCCCACACCCCGAGCCAAACCGTTTGGTGGCCGCTCGATTGAGCGTGCTCGAGACATTGGCCCATCAACATCGCACCAATACCACGGCCAATAGCGCCATCGTCCAAGTAGAGCCGTTGCAGCTCAATCGGCGCTGAACATTCTACCGCAGCAGCCGTGCTGCCCGTTCGCAGCTTCGCGTACCCCACCGGTTGCTTCGCTGCGCCGATGAATGTGAGCAGGAATGTGTTCGCGCCATCCGCCAACTCATCTAAAAGGCCGCCCAGTGAAAGAGCATCGCGAACATAGGCATCGATGTTCTCACTGACGTTATCCTTGCCAAAGGTGGCACGGAAAGTCTGCTCAGCCAGCACGACCAATACTTCGGCATCCGCGAGCGTGGCGACTCTGATGCAAACTTGACTAGACATTGGTATTCCACCCGCGACATAAGAACGAAAACAACCCAGAGAATGGCGTGAGCTATCACAGCCGTGCTGCCCCCTGCGCTTAAACCTGACAGCTTACCCCGGCACTTTACTCCGACCCCAGCATAACGAATAGCCAACTATTTGCCGGCGCCAGCTGCAAGCATATCGATGGCTTTTCTGGCGATAGCAGCATCCTTTAAACAACTGATAGCTTCAACAAAATCGGCTGGTGCGCCTTGCATCCGCATACCGGAGATCAACTGATCAATCGCATAGCCTCTGATCGACACGTCAATGGCGAGCACCGCCAGCAGTGTTTGCTTCACGGACGGATCATCCATTGCAACTTGCATCATCTTCACAAACACTTCGCTGGACAAGGT
>JABMOJ010000472.1 GCA_013204195.1 SAR86 cluster bacterium | reverse complement strand
TGTGGGTCACGACCTCACTACGCGGCATGTTAATCGGTGATATCACGGTCAAGGTACTCGAGCAAGGGGCCCATTCCGGCGCAGCCGGCGGCATTGTCGCCTCGAGTTTTCGCGTTCTCAGGCAGCTCATCTCACGAGTAGAAGACGAGGTCACCGGCGAAATATCACCGTCGTTTCTGAATGAACAAATTCCCGAGAGCCGGCGGGAAGAAGCCATTGCTGCAGGCAAGGTCTTGGCACCAGATTTCCGTACCCTATACACCTACGTGGGCAACAGCGGCCCCATGTCTGACGATCCCACTGAACTGGTACTTAACAACACCTGGCTGGCCTCGATGGAAATCACCGGCATGGACGGTATTCCATCCTTGGCAGATGCCGGCAATGTCCTACGCCCCTATACCACGGCAAAATTCGCTTTGCGCTTGCCACCCACTACCGACGCCGAAGCCGCCAAAACTGCGCTGACCAACCTGCTGACCAACGACGCGCCCTACGGCTGTGATATCGACATTCGTTGGGAGCAACCCAACGCCGGCTGGCATGCCCCGGAAACCAGCCCAGCCCTGTCTGTGTCGTTACAAGCCGCATCGAATGCCTACTTTGGGGCACCGGCCATGTATCTCGGCTGTGGCGGCAGCATCCCATTTATGGAGTTTCTCGCCCGCAAGTTGCCGAAGGCTCAGTTTGTGGTGACCGGCGTGTTGGGACCCCATTCGAATGCCCATGGGCCGAATGAATTTCTGCACATTCCCACGGCCAAGAAGATCACTGCCTGTGTGGCTAAGATTCTGTACGACTGGGGCCGCTAAAGCATTTGGTCCTAGCGGTGCGCTAACCTGACAATCAGGTCAGGATGCCGCCGCAGCCACCAGAGGCGGCTTAAGACACATACCGCAACAAACATTAGGGCCACGGTCAGGCCTGCCCAAAAACCGTAGGCACCCATGGGTGGCCCTATCCAGCCATAGCCTAACGTCAGGGCAACCGGCAGGCCCACAAACCAGTATCCTACTAACGTAATGGCCATGGGTACCTGAGTATCCTTGTAGCCTCGCAAGGCACCGATGGTGGTGGCCTGGGCGCTATCGAATAACTGAAAAACAGCGACGAACAGCATCAGGCTGGAGGCCAGCGCCACAACCTGGACATCTGTGCTGTAAAGCCCCGCGATAAAATGCCGCGCCGACACCACAAAGGCACCCAGCAATACTGCAACCCCGAGGGTTAACCAGACGGCGAGCTTCGCCACCTGTGCCGCGGCGTCAAATTTGCCGGCACCCACATTGAACCCGACCCTGATCGTCGCCGCCATACCGAGGGCCAGAGGAAACATAAAGGTCAAACCGCCTAGATTGATGGCGATCGTATGGGCGGCAACAACATCGGCGCCGAAGCGACCGAGTAACAACGCCACCAGGGCAAACAGCCCCATTTCAAAAAACATGGTTGCCCCGATGGGGATTCCCACAGCAATTAGTCGCGCCATAGGTTGCCAGTCTGGCCAGCTGAATTGCCGCCGCCAACCCGTTGACTCAAATCGCGACTTACTCACCACCAACAGAATTAAGCCCAGCTCAAGCCACATGACAATCGCGGTGGCCACGCCACACCCGACGCCACCCATAGGGGCAATCCCAAAGGCACCGTAGATGAAGATATAATTCAGTGGGATTTTGACCAACAAGGCGGACACCGCGATGAACATCGCCGGCCGCGTAAAGCCCAGCCCTTCGCACAAAAACCGCAGGACAAAATAACCCATCAGGGCCGGCACACCCCAGGCTGTCGCGGCCAGATAACCTACCGAAACGGGGATCGCCGCGGGATCTATGACCATCAAGGCATAGATCATCTCAGCGTTAAGGATAAAAGCGATGAGCAGTCCTGCGCCGAAGCCAGCTAGCCACAAGGCCTGGCGAATGACCTCACCCACTTCACGCTGGCGCCCGGCGCCGTTGAGCTGAGACACCGTGGGCGTAACCGCTTGCAGCACGCCCATGAAAAACATCATCACTGGCCACATCAGTGCACCGCCAAGCGCGACACCGGCAAGATCTACCGCACTGACCCGGCCCGCCATCAGCGTGTCTACCAGCACCATTGCCATCTGCGCGAGTTGGGCGGTCAGAATCGGCAACGCCAGACGCACCAACTTATTGAGCTCGGAAACCGGCACGGAATGATGGCCGGTACTCGGGGTATTAGTTTCCACGATGATGTGTCACGTTGATCCTGTCTGTTCTATCAAGAGCGGGCCACGCACCTGCCCCGTATTACAAGCGCAGCACAGCCTGCGCAATAATATTGTGTTGCACTTCGCTGGACCCACCGGCAATGGTGTAACCGCGATGGTGAAACAAGCCACTGGCGACCATGTCGGTGTAATCCGGACCCATGGGTTCGGCGTCTTCACCACGCAGGGTCGAATCCAGCGGCAGGCCATAATAACCGATCGCGTCCAACAGCAGGCGATCCATCGCTTGCACCAGTTCGCTGCCCTTAAGCTTGAGCATGGACGGCTCACCACCTACCGTACCGCCCTGATCAAAGGTCGACAAAAGGCGCTGCGCGGTTGTGTCCAGCGCTTCCAGGCGAATCGCCAGACTAGCCAACTGTGCCGTGTATTCCGGTCCTAGGTCCACATTACGGGCCTGCTCCGCCTCAGCGACTCGCATGATACAGCCGAGGATACGCCGATTCTCAGCCACCCTTGAGACGTGCATGCGTTCATTGCCCAGCAGGTTCTTGGCCACGCTCCAGCCTTGGTGTTCTTCACCTAGACGATTGCCTTTGGGCACTCTGACATTCTCAAAAAACACCTGATTCCACAGACGTTTACCATTAAACGCCATCAGCGCCTCAACGGTGATGCCCGGTGTCTTCATGTCAATCAACAGGAAACTAATACCCAGCTGCGGTTTAGCCGTCGGATCCGTCCGCACCAACACAAAAAT
>JABMOJ010000039.1 GCA_013204195.1 SAR86 cluster bacterium | reverse complement strand
TCAATTGTTGATGTGGTATGTCTCGGGCAATCGTGACGAGGAAGTTATCGATCGCGCTAACGAGTTCCTCATTGATCGTCCGCAAGCGAGACATCATTTATCTTTCGGCTTCGGCATCCATCGCTGCATGGGCAATCGATTGGCTGAAATGCAACTGCGTATTGTCTGGGAAGAAATCACCAAGCGCTTCAAGCATGTCGAAGTCGTCGGTGATCCGGTACGGCTGCGGTCCAGCTTCGTTCGCGGTATTACCGAATTGCCTGTCAGGGTTCATGATAGGTAAGTCGCAGATTTAGAAGCTTCTGCAAAAAATGTTCTGCAAAAAAAGGTAGCCCCGTGGTTACCTTTTTTTTCGGCTTTTAACCGCCACTTTTATCCGCTGCCACCTTTATATCCAAGTTGGCAATACCGTCTCGTGCACCTCTATGCCATGGTCAGTTAGCTGATGCACAGAGGCTGTCACTCGAGACGCCTCGATATCAAGAAATCCGATAGTACCCAGGCGCAGTGACTGGTTTCTGGGTAGGGTAGGAGAACCCGGGTTCACGCAAAGCATATTGTCTACCAGATGCAGCCCTTCCAGGTGTGTGTGACCATAGATCAAGACCTGTGGCACCACATCACCAAAGTGCTTCTCCACATAACGGAAAATATGCTCCGAAGACTTTCGAACTGGCGACGGAAAATGATGAATCATGCCGATGCTGACGCCGCCAACTTCAAACAGCCAGTGATCACGTAAGCGTTCATCCTCAATGTCCGTGTCACCATTGCCGCGGGCAACATAGGTGGGCGCCAGCTTCCCCAACTCATCCACCACATCCAGGGTATGCAGGTCCCCGGCATGCAAAATCATATCGACCCCGTGAAACGCCGCATAGGCCTGGGGCCAAAGCTCTGCCAGGGAACCGGGCATATGGGTGTCGGCAATCAGACCTATGCGCATACTTCAACGCTAACAGGGATACCCGTCATAAAGGCCTGATTACTGAGCTTTTCATAGCTGCCCGGGCCCGACGGCAACAAGTCGTTGGCATTGACGCCAGCATATTTTTTCGCTACCTGCATTCGCGTCTTATCATTACCCCAGCCGTGGGTCATGGCCACAGTACCCGGTTTCAGCGTCTCATCCAACGACACGGTTGAGGCGATATCACCAAAGGTATTCCAGATTCTCACCGCTGATCCGTCTCCCAAATTTCGCGCTCGAGCGTCTTCGGGATGCATATACAAGGGGTTCGTCTGCTGACTAGGGCGTTTCAAGGCCGGCAAATTATTCATCCAGCTATTGATCATATAGTTCGTCCGGCGAGAGATCATCTTCAGTTGCCCCGGGTCCTCAGCCTGCAATTCCGCAAAAATGGCTTCACAGCGTAACAATGCTTCAGCAAACAGGGGTGGGCAACAATTGACTCGACCTGACTCCGTTTGAATCCAATCCGAATAAAAGCGGCCAGCGTCTGGCGCCGGTAACACATTGGTCTGGCTGGGCATGGCCCGAATCTCGCTGATGCTGGTGTTACTCTGGCGTAACATATGGTCGATACGCCCCATCTGGTTCGGGAGCTCAGCCGCATCCAAAATAGAGTCAAACCCCTGCGCCTGCTCCAGTTTTGCCAGAATCCACCACTCGGGCTTACGTTCGGCTTGCGGCGGAACGATCAAATCGGTGTATTGCACAAAAGGCTGAGCCTGCATACCAAGACCGCACATATTGAGGTCTTCGCGCTCGAACATATCCGTCGCCGGCAAGACATAATCTGCATATTCAGCCGTAGCACTGGGATAAATATCAATGACCACCACCAACTCCAGTCGAGAAAAGGCCTCGCGCAAGCGCGAACCGCTACCCATCGATAGCAGCGGGTTCCCTGAGATGACCACCAGCGCTCTGATTGGATTGTCTTCTGCCATGATCATATCAGTCATGAGATTTCCTGGCAGAGAACCGCGGATTTTACGAATTTCACCAAAGGGAGAGTCGAAGAATGGATCTTCGGCTCGGACTCGACCGGCTTTGGCCGCAGGATAGAAACCCAGAGAGTAGATATTGCCCCCAACCTTATCCAGGTTGCCGGTCACAAAACTCAACATGAATAACAGCCAGTAAGCCAGCGTCCCCTGCCGCCCCATATTAACCCCGGTAGACATATACACTGCTGCCCGCTCGGCGCTGGCAAACTCATCGGCCAGGGTGCGAATCGCATCACCCTCGACGCCCACTGCAGCGGCGACTCGGTCGGGCGTATATTGGGCCACGAAAGCGCGCAGCTCTTCTATGCGTTCACCATGCTCGCCAATCACCGACTCATCAAACTGACCGGTTTGATCCAAGTGTTGCAGCATCGCCGCCATCAGATACACGTCGGTATCGGGATTCACTTGCACGATTTCACCAATCCCCTTCACTGACTCGTTGATCCGCGGATCGACGAAGCGAATTTTCGCACCCCGGTTCTTGGCTTCACGCAACGCCTTTATAGGATCTGCAATGGAGATAAAGCTCATATGAGACACTCGCGGGTTCGAGCCGAAGATCAACAGAAAGTCCGTGTGGCCGATATCTGGCACAGGATGAATCGTACTGGAACCAAACATCGCTTCGCTACCAGCAAATTTATTGGTGCAATCCTGGGTGCCTGAGCTGAAGGTGCGACGAATTTCGTTCTTGATCAGAAACGAACCAATGGCAGGTCCCGCCAAGGCATTAAATGCCAGCGGATTACCGGAATAGGAGCCAACCGCATCTTTACCGTATTTCGCTTTGATGGCGCTGAGCTTTGCAGCGATGTCTCGCGACGCTTCATCCCAGCTCACCCGTTCGAAGTCGTCACCGACCTTCTTCTGCGGGTAATTCAGACGATCGGGGTCATTATGCAAATCCAGCGTCGCCAAGCCCTTATGGCAGGCGAAGCCCTTGGTCACAGGATGATCACGATCGGGTTTTAAACTGACAATCTGACCATCACTCACTTCCGCGATGAGCGCGCAGGAAGGTTCACAGACCCGACAAAAGGTACTTCGAAGATCTTTAGCCCGCATATTCTTAGGCTCATTCATCGTTTTGCTCCTATTCGCTCAATCCCTGATTTAACGGCATCCCGAACACGGGATCAAGTCCCGTGGAATTGGTCATAAATGACGTTGATCCGTCCATAGCGATGGGTTAGTTTTCGCACTTAACTTTCATCTATAGCACCCCGGAGCCGCTCTATGGCAGACGCCGATCGAAAAGACACCCAAGAACAAGCTGAATTCAGGGCTTACTGCCGCGACTGGCTGACCAACAACAAACCCGGTCAACCACCAGTAAGGATTCCCTTGGGTGCGCTGGAGCTGAGTGACCCTGCAGCGCTGCAGTGGCTTCAGGTCTGGCAAAAATCAGCATTTGATGCAGGTCTGGTGGGTTGCGACTACCCGGTCGAAGCTGGCGGCGGTGGCCGTAACAACTGCCAGACGATCGCCAACCAGGAAATGCAGCGCGCCAAAACGCCATTCTTTCCTAATATCATCGGTCTGGGTATGGCGGCCCCCACCGTCCTCTTCCATGCTCAGGAAGACACCAAGAACGCGCTGTTGCCGCGCCTGTTTTCCGGAGAAGATATCTGGTGCCAGGGATTCAGCGAGCCAGGCGCCGGCTCGGACCTCGCCAATCAACAAACCTTCGCCGAGAAACGCGGAGACAGTTGGGTCATTAATGGCCACAAGGTCTGGACCTCGCTGGCGCATTTTGCGAATTGGATGATCCTGTTGTGTCGTACCGACAAAGCCGACAAGTACAACGGCCTGTCTTACTTCGTCGTGCCTATCCAGACCGCTATCGGTAAAGGCGTTACCGTACGCCCCTTGATCAAGCTGACCGGCGAGACTGGTTTTAACGAAGTGATCTTTGAAGACCTGGTTGTCGAAGACAAATATCGTCTTGACGCTGTTGGCGCTGGCTGGAAAGTCGCCATGACGACCCTATCTCACGAGCGTGGTGCCGGCCAATTGGTGACGCCATCAGCAGGTGGCATGACCCAGGACAATACTAAAGGCGCCAACACCAGCAGTCCCTCAGCGCTTATCGAACTCGCAAAAACCAGCTATCGGAACGGCAAAACAGCTGCTGACGATCCGTTGTTACGGGATGAAATCATCAAAATCATGATTCGCCAAGAGGCTTTTCGACAAAACCAAAGACGCGCGCTCGTCCCCGCTCTGATCGATCACCCCATGCGCATCCCACTACAGAACAAGCTGATAGGAACTGAATTTAATCAGGATCTGGCGGAAATTGCCTATGATATTCAGGGCGCCGCAAGCAGCTTATATCTCAACGATGAGAATGCACCGGGTGGCGGTGAATGGCAGCTGGCTTACATGAACAGCTTCGGCGTCACGATTGCCGCCGGCGCGAACGAAGTGCAGCGGAATATTCTCGGTGAACGCGTACTCGGCATGCCGAAATCCAAATAATTGAGCAAGGCAAGGAATTGACTATGATTGAACAACCTAAAAATTTCGGCTTTGGCGAAGATGAAACCATGTTGCGGGATTCAGCGAAGAAATTCTTCAGCGATCATTGCAGCGCCGACAAGCTACACCGGCAAGTCGCCGGCAATCCCGATATCCATCGCAATATAGAGTGCATCTGGGACAAGGGCCTGTGGCAGCAGATCACAGAACTCGGTTGGACCGCTGCCTGCGTACCGGAAGCCGCCGGCGGCATCGGCATGCCCTTAGTCGCCGCTCTGGCGCTAGCGGAGGAAGCTGGCCGGGCTGCATTTCCTTCGCCACTGATCTCGACCTTCAATACCACATTTGTCCTGCGTGAGTGCAACTCAGCGGCGGCTAACGATGTCCTGGCAGAGATTGCTGGTGGCAAGCCGATGAGCCTGGCCATCACCAATCAGCAAGGCTCGTGGGAACCCACAGATACCGACGTCAGTATCGACAAGGGTCAATTAAATGGCACCGCCTGGTTTGTCCAGGACGCCCGCAAGGCCGAGGGACTGGTTGTCAGCGCTCGCTCTGCAGCAGGTGTGGGCTTGTATTATGTCGCGGCAGACGCTGCCGGCGTTGCGATTGCAGCGGATGGTATCATCGACCTGACCCGCGACCAGGCCCATATCAGTTTCACGGGTGTAACTGCGGTCGAAGTCGCTGCACCCGGTGCCGGCGATGTGGCACTGGCCTATGCCCTGCCGGCCATTCAGGCCGTCATCGCCGCCGATATGGTCGGTGCGGGTGAATGGCTACTACAGACTACGGTTGAATATGCGAATACCCGGGTTCAGTTCGATCGACCGTTGGGATTCTTTCAGGCGGTGAAGCATCCGCTGGTGAATGTCATGCTCGACATTGACCGCGCCAAGTCACTGGCTTACAGCGCCGCGTGCGCCATTGATTCGGACCCTGAGCGCCAGGAATGGGCGAACACGGTCAAGCTTGCCCACATGGCGAAGGCTAACGCCAGCGACATGGCCGTCTTTGCCTCTAGTCGAGCGGTACAGTTTCATGGCGGCATCGGGTTTACCTGGGAATGCTACGTGCACTTGTTCTTCAAGCGTCAAATGCACAACCAGATGCTCTTCGGCGATGCGAGATATCACCGTGCCATCCTGGCTGACATGTTAATCGGCCAGGCTGCCTGAAACGGTCGCCGGTACCCGACAATCTAGAGTTGATATAGTCGATGAAAACTAATCAAACTGTATTAATAGCCGGTGCAAGCGGCCTAGTGGGTACTGCGGCGGCAAACAGTTTTATTAAGGCTGGCTGGCACGTTATCGCCTGCTCTCGTCGATTTCCCGAGCTGATTGATGCAGGTCCTTTCCAGTACTTGGCGCTGGACCTGCAGGACGATGAGGCTTGTAAAGCCGCGACAGCAAAACTCAACGATGTCACCCATGTGGTTTACACTGCCGTGTTCGAGCTACCCGGCCTGGTCCAGGGATGGTCTGATCCGGTGCAGATTGAAACCAACGGCCGAATGATTCGGAATCTACTAGACCCGCTGACAGATCATGCACAGCTTAGCCACGTAACGATACTGCAAGGCACTAAAGCCTATGGCATCACTCAGGGCCCCATTCGTATACCCGCCAGAGAATCACAACCACGAGTTGATCACCCGAATTTCTATTGGGTGCAGGAAGACTACATTAAAGAAAAGTCGGCTAGTTCCGGCTTCGACTTTACGATCTTTCGACCACAACTGATTGTCGGACCCAACCACGGCGTCGTGATGAACCTGCCGCCAGTCATCGGCATCTATGCCGCCCTGCGCCGGGCAGAAGGATTAGCCTTTGGCTTTCCGGGCGGCCTCGACGGCGTCTGGGAAGCGGTTGATACTCGACTGGTGGGTGATGCCTGTCTTTGGGCAGCAACCCAGGATCAGGCCGGGGGTCAGACCTATAACCTGACAAACGGTGAAGTTTTTTCCTGGCTCGACATGTGGCCCGCCATGGCAGACACACTCGGTGTCCCTATGGGCGATCCGGAACCCACACCGCTGTCGGTCTATATTCCAGAAAGAGAAGCACTCTGGCGGCAGGTTGTAGCAAAATATAACCTGCAGAAAATCCCTCTCGCTCAGTTATTGGGAGAGAGTCACTTCTACGCAGATTTATGTTTTGCCTATGGAGCAAAACGCACCCCTTCACCGACTTTCGTCAGCACTGTAAAAATCAGGCAAGCCGGCTTTAACGCGGCCTACGATACACAAGCGAGCTTCTGCTTCTGGCTGCACGACCTTCAGCATCGCCGTATTATTCCGATCTATGATCGAGGATAGCTCATCGGGGATAGCTCACCGGGGATAGCTCACCGGGGACTTTAGGTGTGGTATAGGTTGTTTTTGATGTCGTCGTTCAAGATATCATCCACTGCTGCTATCTCAGTCACCGTCACCTGGCCTCGAATCTGCTCGAGGATGATTTTACCTAAAGAAGGCATTTCATCTCGTGGCATTTGTGTCGCGGCGTCCCATAGCTTGGCGCGAATAAAAGCCTTTGCACAGTGGAAGTACACTTGTTTGATATCAACCAGGATAGCCAGTTTCGGCGGCACAGCCTGATGACAAAGTTGTTGTAGGTAAGAGGGTTCAGTGGTGATGTAGGCATTGCCATTGATACGTAGGGTTTCAGCCATACCTGGAATCAGGCATATCAAACCGATACCTGGGCTGTTAACGATATTGGTAAGAGAATCTGCCAGGCGATTACCGGGCCGCTCGGGTATCAGCAATGTCGTGTCATCCAACACTTTCACAAAGCCGGGTGAGTCGCCTCGTGGAGACGCATCGGCCTCACCGCCACATTGGGTGGCAATAATAAGAAACGGACAACGTTCGAGGAACCGGATCGAGTGCTGCTCCAGTCGAGAGATCACTTTGGCTTGAGTCGACGCATTTGATTTACCATTAATGGCAACCAGGGCATCTAAGGTCTCTACAAGCGCAATGTTCGTCGGTAGTGTCATGCTTTATTCTCACCAAGGCCGTGAAGGTTGAGGTCAAAGGGGCTCACGCCACTCATGATCCGCACGCTATCAAAACCATTGGTTTTGTCAGGCGTAAATCTGGGACCATCCGTTAAATCAACTCATTCACATTATTCTTGAGTGATTGAATAGATGCCCCGATTACCCTTTCGATTACCATTTGGCTTGTTTCACAGTTAGCGAGCTTCTCGCCTGCAAAGCTGCCGATGACTGCAAGCTATTTGGCATGTAAGCGCACTGGCATTTCAGTAATACCCAACACGAAGTTTGATGGCAAGCGTTTAACATCACCCACTACCTCAACAAATGAAAATCGCTTCATGATTTCTTCCCACATCACCCGCAATTGCATTTCAGCAACGCGGTTTCCCATACAGCGATGAATACCAAAGCCGAAGGACAAATGTTGCCGGGCTTTTTTTCGGTCAATGATAAAATCATGGGGGCTATCGATCGCCAATTCGTCCCGATTGCCTGACACATACCACATGATGACTTTGTCACCTTTCTTTATCTGTTTATCACCGATCACAGTGTCTTCAAGCGCAGTTCGACGCATGTGCGGCAGTGGTGTTTGCCAACGAATAATCTCAGAAACCATCTTCGGTATAAGATCTAAATTTTCTCGTAAGGCGGCATACTGCTCGGGATTCTCGTTCAACGCCAGCACGCCGCCACTCATCGAATTACGGGTTGTATCGTTACCGCCAACAATCAACAAAATTAGATTACCAAGATACTCCATTGGATCATCAATCATATCTGCTGTGTCTGGCGCATTAGCCAGCATGCTGACAAAGTCAAAACTTCCGGTTTCACCCTTTCGCTCATGCCAAAGACGATTAAAATAGGTCAAACACTTCATGAGCTCTTGCTCACGGTACTCGTCATCATGATCAAAGTTACCGATGCCTTTCACTGACGTGGCCATATCTGACCAATGGGTCAATAAGCGCCGGTCTTCCATAGGAAAGTTGAACAATATGGCCAGCATGTAAGTGGTCATTTCGATAGAGACCTTATCAACCCAATCGAAGGTTTCACCCACGGGTAAACTATCGAGTATTTCGCAGGCTTTCTCCCGCATCACGCCCTCGAGCTGCGCTAAATTACGGGGCGCGGCCACAGGTGAAACTACTCGTCGCTGAACGTCATGCTTCGGCTGATCCATAGCGATAAAATTGGTTGGATTAAAATCATCCGGATCAACGATAGAGATAGATCTATCTGATGAAAAAACCTGGTGGTTAGTATCAACCTGCATGATGTGCTCAAACTTGGTCACTGACCAATAGGGCCCGTTCATGCTCTCTGCGCAGTAATGCACGGGATCTTCTGCGCGCAAACGCGCAAACCACTTCTCGTGAACATTTGCCTCGAATAGCTCAGGACGCGACATATCAATCTTGTCTAGTGGCACATCAAATGGATTAACGTCAGCCCAACTTTCCAGCTTTTCAATCTCGGCAAAATTCATCGATTTACTCCCAGATACTGTTTTCATTATGAGTACCCAAGTATAGGGACGCCATTTGCATGAACGCAAGCCTTTTGGACCTAGGCAAGTCCTACCTTTGCCTATTTAGTCCACATAAAGCATTTCGAACAACTTATTTACGCGTCGAGTCCAGCGATACATCCACACATTCGATAATCAATTGCACCGACTCAATTCCTCGGTACTCATTGATATCCAGTCGATAAGCCATGCGTTTGTTGCGCCCCTCGATCAGCCTATCCTGATTAAAGGCGATGGCTTCGAAGGTTTGATCACCGTTGAGCAACGACAGCTTCAGGTGCCGCTGTCCAACAATACGCTGCTGTAGTATTTCGAATTCCCCATCAAACAGCGGCTCTGGAAAACCCTGCCCCCAAGGCACGGCCTGCAGAACTTCACGCACCAACGACAGGGTGACCTTGTCATTGAGCTCGCCATCACTAACCAGCACCTGCTCCAGATCCTCGGTGCTGAGACTACTGCTGGCTTGTTCGTCAAACAGCCGAGCAAACTGCTCGAAGTGTTCCGCCTCAATGGTCAAACCAGCAGCCATGGCATGACCACCGAATTTTTGAATAAGCCCGGGGTTTTTCGCATCAATAGCGGCTAAGGCATCACGGATATGCAGGCCACGGATTGAACGCGCCGAACCCTTCATTTCGTTATCTCCAGAGGGGGCAAAGGCGATCACTGGCCGGTGTAACTGGTCTTTGATTCGAGAGGCAACGATGCCGATCACGCCCTGGTGCCAGTCGTCGTCATACAGGCAGACTCCGGTTTTGTTCCCTGCTGGTGTCAGGTTGTGCTGCAACTTCAGATTAGCCTGAGCCTGTGTCTTCATTTCATTTTCGATGACTCGGCGCTCTTTGTTTAGATCATCCAGGTGCGCCGCTTTGGCTCTGGCGTCGATGATGGATGGCGACAACAGGCACTCAATGCCCAGTGCCATATCGTCCAAGCGACCAGCCGCATTAAGGCGCGGGCCAATACCAAAGGCCAGATCCCTGGAAGCCAACTGGGCCTGACGAACCCCGGCGATTTCCAGTAAACCTGTGATACCCGGTCGGCAACGACCGGCGCGAATACGCCGAATGCCCTCGCTGACCAAAATACGATTATTCTGATCAAGGACAACGACATCGGCAATGGTGCCCAGCGCGACGAGATCAAGATAATCCGCAAGATTAGGTGCCACATGGTCAGACTGATCAAACCAGCCCCGCTCACGCAGAGTCTGACGAAGCTGGGTCAACAGATAAAAGGCCACGCCAACTCCTGCCAGATTTTTGCTAGGGAAACCGCAGCCTGGTTGATTCGGGTTAACAATCACATCAGCATCGGGCAGCACGTCGCCAGGTAGATGATGATCGGTCACCAGTACCTTGATGCCCAAGGATTTCGCCAGTTGAATACCGTCACAACTGGAGATGCCGTTATCCACGGTAATAATCAATTGCGGCGGTTGGTGGCCGGTTTCAGGTGGGACGGGCCCGACGCCGGCGGCCAGCTGAACAATTTCGGGAGTCAGGCCATAGCCATACTCAAATCGATTCGGCACCAGGTAATTAACATGTAGTGCGCCCATGGCGGTCAGACCATGGACCATAAGCGCCGAACTGGTGGCGCCATCGGCATCAAAGTCACCGACGATCAGAATGCGTTGCTGTTGTTCGATGCAATCAGCCAAGAGTTGTCCCGCAGCACCCAGACCCAACATGGTCGTTGGTGGCAACAAGCGCGCCAGCGAGCAATCTATTTCGTCAAGGGTTTGTATACCCCGACCAGAGAACAGACGACTCAACAGCGGCGATGCCGCGCCAGGCAGCGGCTGTGTTTGTCTTCTAACCAATCGCTGCGACATTCAGTCTTCCCAATACCAGAGCCAACGTGCCTCTAAAATGACTCGACTCGGATTCGGCTGACTGATCCGACAATCTCTTCCAGCGCTTCAAGATCGCTGACTGCAGCGATAATCGCGTCCTCTAATACTTCGTCGGTAATAATCGCGATCGGCGCCGTGGTCTTGCGGACATCTTTTTGGATCAATGATTCAATACTGATATTGTGCTGCGCCATAATGGTCGAGATGCGGGCGAGCACACCCGGGCGATCTAGCACCTGCAGTCGCAGGTAGTGGCACGACCGAGTTTCATTGATACTCAGGATGGGTAAGTCGAGCAGCGCTTCAGGCTCGAATCCCAGGTTTGGTATTCGCTGCCCATCAGGAAAATTGCGTGCTATGTCGATAATATCAGCCACAACTGAGGAGCCAGTGGGTCCTGCGCCGGCGCCCGCACCGTAATATAGTGTCTGCCCCGCCGCGTCACTGTCAACTAGTACGGCATTCATCACACCGTTAACCTGGGCTAAAAGATGGGTTTTTTCTACCAGCGTTGGGTGAACCCGCAGTTCGATACCAAGTTCAGAGCGAGTCGTGATACCCAAATGCTTAATTCTATAACCCAGTTCGCTGGCGAAACGGATATCTTCAACGGTAATATTGGCGATGCCTTCCGTATAGATCGCATCAAAGCGCAACGGCACACCAAACGCGATCGACGAGAGTATTGTCAGCTTGTGAGCCGCGTCGATGCCTTCTACATCAAAGGTTGGATCTGCCTCAGCATACCCCAGAGCCTGAGCCTCAACTAACACCTCTGCGAAGCTGCGATTACCACCGACCTCCATTTCCGTCAAAATATAATTCGAGGTACCATTAATAATACCTGCCAAACGACTGATACGATTACCAGCAAGTCCTTCTCGTATTGCTTTAACAATTGGAATGCCGCCAGCAATACCCGCCTCATACATCAGGCTGACGCCCGCCGCATTTGCCAGACAAAACAATTCCTCGCCATACTGGGCCACTAAGGCCTTGTTAGCCGTAACCACATGCTTACCATTCTTAATAGCTTGTCTAACCAGCTCCAGCGCCGTATCAGTACCACCGATCAACTCACAAACAATGTCCACTTGAGGATCATTGACCACAGCAAAAATATCGCGACTCACCTGAATGCCACTTAGATCACAATCGGGGTGATCGCGACGAGCACCCACATGGACCAGGCTGATGCTGCGGCCGGTCTTACGTTGAATCTCTTCGCCATTTCGCATCAGCAGGTTGGCAACGCCAGAACCTACGGTACCCAGGCCACAGATACCTACGTTTACACAGTCCATCACTCTACCCCTCCATCATCCGGCGCTGCGCTCTGAGCAAACACCTTGCGTAAGCCGCGTAGCGCCTGACGCGTTCTGTGCTCATTTTCGATCAGCGCAAAACGTACATGGTCGTCACCATACTGACCAAAGCCAATACCAGGGGACACCGCGACTTTTGCCACCTGTAATAACAGCTTACTGAATTCCAGCGAGCCCAGGTGAGCAAATTGCGGCGGGATTTTAGCCCAGACAAACATCGTCGCCTTCGGTCGCTCTACGGGCCAACCCAGTGCATTTAAACCATCGCAGAGCACATTACGACGTTTTCGATACATCTCACAGATCTCAGTCACGCAGGACTGGTCGCCTTCAAGCGCGGCAATGGCGGCCACCTGAACGGGGGTGAACATGCCATAATCCAAATAGGATTTTATCTTCGCCAGGGCACCCACCAAAACAGGATTACCCACGCAGAAGCCGATGCGCCAGCCCGGCATGTTGTAACTTTTTGACATGGTGAAAAATTCCACGGCAACATCTTTTGCACCCGGCACCTGTAGAATCGAGGGTGCTTTGTAGCCATCAAATACGATGTCGGCATAGGCGATATCCTGGACTACCCAGATACTATGCTCCTTTGCCATCGCCACAACCTTCTCGAAAAAATCCAACTCAACGCACTGCGCGGTAGGATTACCAGGAAAGTTGATGATCAACATTTTTGGCTTTGGCCAGGTAGTGATAATGGCTTTTTCGAGCTCCGTGAAAAAGTCGACATCTGGAGTCATTGGCACATGCCGAACGTCCGCATCAGCCAGAACAGAGCCATAAGGATGCACAGGATAGGAAGGATTTGGCACTAACACCGTATCGCCAGAGGACAACACTGCCATTGCCAAATGAGCGATGCCTTCTTTTGAACCCAGCGTCACAATCGCTTCTGACTCTGGATCGACATCTACATCAAAGCGATCCTTATACCAATTACAGATTGCACGCCGTAACCGCGGGATACCCTTCGATTGGGAATAGCGATGCGTGTCCCCACGCTGGACAGTTTCGATCAACTTATCGACGATATGTTGCGGGGTGGGCTGATCTGGATTACCCATACCAAAATCAATAATATCCTCGCCTTTAGCTCTCGCATTCTTCTTCAGAGCATCAGTAATGCTGAAAACATAGGGCGGTAAGCGCTTCATGCGCGGAAAATCTTCCATTGCCATTTTATTTACATCTTTAAAAGTTGAAAATCAGTCAAAAAACCCGGGTTGAAACGCTGCATTCAAGCCCGACACTCGTTCAAAAAATAATTTATTTTTGCCTTCGCAGCACAAAAAAGCGACGACGCTGCAGTTACTCATGAATATATTTTTCAATCACTGCGACGTCTTGGCAATTTTGTCTCAAGACAAATTGAGGGTCTATATTAACTAGCTTTATTCAAGGGTGCCAACTTTGTCCACCCTCACTAATTCACAATGACATTGAGCCCAACCTTGAGGCTTGGCTCCAATGTCAACGTCAATGTCAGCTGCAAGCACTAGCCTCGAAAGCTAGGCACGAAGGCGTGGCTCAGGCACATAGATTCGAACAACAATACCACCGACAACCAAAAAAGTGATAGATGCGGCGAATACCGCCTCAAATCCCAGCATCGCGGCCAACACGCCACCCAACAATGGACCGATGGTACCGGCAACCTCAGAGGCTGTGTTCGCGATGGCTATCCGCACGGGCAGGTCATCTCGATCACCGAATTCCAGGGTTAAATTCTGTGATGAATTCTGAAAACCCTGGACCGCTGCTCCGATACCGACAAACACCAACACGGTAGCCCACAAACCACTGGCCACTAACAGCACCAGCGTCGACAATACCCACAAGCCGATGGATAGCAAGAAAGTACCGCGAAATCCACGACGGTCGGCCATCGCGCCCCAGGCCAGATTTGAAAAGGTGCCGGCAATAGTGAATGCAAAGGTAATAATGCCCAGCGTCTGGCCGGTTAATCCGATCGTTTGCCCCGCATACAAAATATAAAACGGCATGGCCATACGACCCATGGTCGCCAAAGAACGGGCGAGAAAGTAACGGGTGAACGCCGGATCATCTCGCAACAACGCCGGCACCTCACCTAAGCGCTGCCACAATCCTTGCTTGATTTTAACGGTGGGCGGTTCAGGTTCGCGGACAAAAAGCAGAAGCGCAAGCCCGATACTCGTCAGAACGAAGGCCAACAGAAAGGTGATTGAATACCCTTGCGCCGTGGGCGTCTCACCCAGTAGGTAATGCCCCCCCAGCCAAGCCACCGCCGCTGAGGTAATGCCCGCCAGAAAATTTCTTAGGCCTGTGAGGCGACCCCGCTTCTTTACGGGAATAACCTTCGACATCAAAAAGTTGAAAATAACACCCTGCATACCCTGAAATAAGCCCAGCAAGGTCAAGCAAATCATTATCGCGATCAGGGCCTGCGTGCCACCAAAGAACAAACCCGACAGAGCGATCAACAAAACGCTCAACCGCATCATGCCACCCACGAGGAAGCCGACGGGTAACACGCGCTTGCGGTGCTCGATCAAATTGGCGCCGACAAATGGCGTCAATGTCATACCGAGCGCTTGTAGCGACAAGGCCAGACCCACCATCATCTCAGAACCGCCTGATAACAACATGATATAGGCCGGCATAAAGGTCGGCGCATTAATGAGTCGAAAGCCCGTCTGGCCGAGCATGCCATGAGCGAGATGGGCAAAGAAGTTCCGATTTAGGTCTCGCCTGACCTGCAGTTCGTAGCGTCGCTCTGCGTGTTTTTGTTCCAAGGCTTCAAGGTCCAAGCGTTATCGCGCTCCAGTTACACAGATATTACAGGCGTCATAACTCAAAGCTCAAAGCTCAAAGCTCAAACCTGAAACGTGTATAGATCCTAGTTGAGAAATGAAAGACGACATCCAGCGAATCAATTCAGCCCCAATACCACCGCGAGTTGGGCCACAGGGATATAACCCGCTTGCATCCTGCCATCTTCGAATACCAGGCTCGGCGTTCCGGTAACACCCATCGCCCCACCAAGCTGATATTCCGCGGCGACCGCGTTGGCACAGGTTCGAACAGGTAGGTCGCTACCACCCTTCGCCAGGGTTAAAGCCATCTGCGGATTATCCGAACACCAGGCAGATACCAGCTTGTCATAAGAGGCTGAGCCGATACCTGCTCGAGGGTATGCAAGGTAACGGACCTCGATACCCAGACGATTCATTTCAGGAACTTCTTCATGAAGCTTGCGGCAATAGCCGCAGTCGATATCGGTAAAAACGTTAATCACTGCCTTGGGCTCACCGGTAGTGGCTTTGAAAATCACCATGTCTTTCTTATCAATGGCCGCTAACAGTTGCTTGCGCTCGCCGTTTCGACCCTGCTCGGAGATATTCACGAAATTGTTGTCCGTGATTTCAAATAACTCACCGACGACAAAATGCTTGCCCGAAGCCGACACAAACAGCGTCTGGCCACCGGGCAATTTCACATCCCAAAATCCCGCCAAAGTACTGGCTTCGACACTCAAGATCGGTAGCTCCGGCCTGGCCTGCAGCAGGCGCGCACGCACGTCTTCAGCACTCAGACTCGCCGAAGGCACCGGGCTTTTCACCAGGCCCTCACTTTCAGCCGCGAATAGTGTTGGTGACAGGAGCAGCGTAAATGCAAAAAAAATGATTTTGATAGGGCTCATGATCTGCCTTCCTGGTAGTTCGAGAGTTCGAGAGGTCGAAAACCTCGGTACTCCGTCGGTAAAACCAACGGTACAATTAGCAATTTTCGCTATTATAGACTGTAAACACCACCTGCGGCTCAGGCCCTATATTTTATTTCCTAAAATGTCATATTCGACAGATCAACCGCGCGGATGATGAGCCTGATGCAGCTCTTTCATCCGATGTTGTGCGACATGCGTGTAAATTTGAGTCGTAGACAGGTCGCTGTGACCTAACAACAGCTGCACGACCCGCAGGTCTGCTCCATGATTCAGCAGATGAGTCGCAAAGGCATGCCGCAGTGTGTGCGGTGAGAGCTTGCGTTTGATTCCGGCTGTTCGTGCGTGGGCCTTGATTCGATACCAGAACGCCTGACGGGTCATGACCTGACCACGATTACTGGGGAATACCACACTTTCATGGCGGTTATTTTTCAGTAGAGGTTCTCGTCCCGTCTGCAAAAAATGTTCGATCCAGGTGATCGCCTCCTCACCAAGGGGCACCAAGCGTTCCTTGTTGCCTTTACCCATGATTCTGACAACACCTTGCCGCAGGTTGATTTGCGTCAGTTGCAGAGAAACCAGTTCGGTGACTCGCAGCCCCGTAGCATACAACACCTCGAGCATAGTGCGGTCTCGAAGCCCCAATAACGTTAGCGGATCAGGCGCCGCCAGCAATCGATCAATATCTTGCTCGCTAAGCGTATCAGGCAGGGGGCGGCCAAGCTTGGGGTTTTCAATACGCAGAGTGGGATCTAAGCGAATGAGATTTTCTCGCAGCAAATAGCGATACAGGCCCCGCAGGCAAGACAGCGCTCGAGCCGTCGAGCGCGACTTCAAACCAAGACCCATACGTGCAGCAAGGTAACGCAGCAGATCCTCTCGGCGCGCCTTGAGGAGCTCCAGAGGCTGTTGCTCAAGCCAAGCGGAATAGGCCTTGAGGTCCCGTCCATAGGATTCCAAGGTATTGCGACTCAACCCCTTTTCGAGCCACTGGTTATCTAGAAACTTATCAATGATCTGATTCGACATGGTGACACCTTACCGCGGAATCAGGTCAGCGAACAACTCACAGATGCAGTGGCGTGAGCCGATATCAGGACAAAAAAAACGCCGCTATTGCGACGTTTTTTCTCGAAGATGCCGCGCCTAGCGCTTGGCCAACTTCTCTTTGATACGTGCACTACGACCACTGAGCTCACGCAAGTAGTAAAGCTTCGCTTGCCGAACATCGCCGCGACGCACCACTGTGATGCTATCGATCAGCGGGCTATGGGCCTGAAAGGTTCGCTCAACGCCAACACCATGAGAGATCTTGCGAACAGTGAACGCTGAATTAATGCCACGATTCCGCTTGGCGATAACAACCCCTTCATAGGCCTGCAATCGTTCTCGCGTGCCTTCGCGGACTTTGACCTGAACAACCAGGTTATCACCGGGGCCAAATGCGGGAATGTCCTGCTTGAGCTGGGCATTCTCGATGTCTGCGATCAATTTATTCTTCATCAGGTTAATCCTCAATTAGCCGAAGCTGGGTAGCGTTATTGCAACTGATCTTGCAAGTACTCATCCAACAACTGCTGTTCCGTCTCACTCATTTCCCGACCTTCCAATAAATCCGGTCGACGTTCATAGGTCCGCCCTAACGCCTGTTGTAGACGCCAGCGCTGAATTTTTTGGTGGTTGCCACCCAGTAATACTGGCGGTACCTGCATCCCATCGACCACTTCTGGCCGCGTATATTGCGGGTAATCCAACAAACCCGTCTTAAAGGAATCAAACTCAATTGATTCCGGATCTCCCACCGCACCCGGTAATAGCCGGGTAATACCATCAATTAAAACCATGGCAGGCAATTCACCACCACTCAAGACATAGTCTCCAATGGAGTATTCTTCATCAATCACGGCATCCATCAACCGCTCATCAATGCCTTCATAACGACCAGCGACCAAAATCATCCGCTCACGGTTCGCCAGACTATCCAACGCTGCCTGATCCAGGCGTTTACCTTGGGGTGACAAGTAAATCACTCGGCAGTCAGCGCCTGCGGCCTGCCTTGCAGCCGCAATGGCTTTCGTCAAAGGCTCAACTTTCATCAACATGCCTGGCCCACCGCCATAAGGCTTGTCGTCTACCGTCTGGTGCTTGTCAGTGGTGAAATCCCGCGGATTCCATATCTCCATCTCCAGCAAACCTGACGCGAGTGCCCGCCGAGTAATCCCATGGTCGGTCACTGCCTGGAACATTTCCGGGAATAACGTCACAATTCCCATCCACATACCCGCTTCCTCGTCTTTCTTCTTGTGCCTGGCCGCTTGAAAAATTAGTACTGTGCGTCCCAGTTCACGAAAATCTTACCCTGCTGCAGATCAACTTCGCGGATGTACTGCGGCTCCACATAAGGGATCAACCGCTCGCGGTCATCGATACTGTCCTTGTCGGCTTTCACCACCAGCACATCATTTGCACCGGTTTCCAGCAGATGATCAACAATGCCGAAATACTGACCCATCTCGTTAATTACTTTCAAACCTTCAAGCTGGCGCCAATAAAACTCACCGGCTTCCAGACTGGGCAGCTGCTCACTGTCTGCCCAAATCTCATAACCTACATATAACTGCGCCTGGTCTCGATCCTGGCAATCCTGCGGCAAAGCAATGAGACCCTTGCCGTGAACCTTGACTGACACCGCTTCAAAAGATTGCATCGGCGTCCTGGAGCCAGCTTTCTTAATCAGCCAAGGCTGATAACTGAAAATCTGCTCTTTTGGCTCGGTGAAAGAAAAAATCTTCACCCAACCTTTCAAACCATAAACCGCCGAGATGCGTCCTATCGCAATAGGCGCTTGCGGCGTGTCTGGCAAGGCTGAATCACTCAATCCGTCAGTTAAGCCGCAGCTTCCTCAACGGGAGTCGCTGCTGCTAATTTGCGCGCGTCCTTGACCAGCTTGGCAACTCGATCACTGCACTGCGCGCCTTGGCGAGTCCAATAATCGTAGCGCTCCAGGTCCAGGCGAAGCTTTTCGTCGGCACCACGGGCGACTGGGTTAAAGAACCCCAAACGCTCGATAAAACGACCGTCACGACTAACACGACTGTCGGCGACGCTGATGAAATAGTAAGGGCGTTTCTTGCTGCCACTTCTGGATAACCGAATCGTTACCATGTTCTTGATTTCCTTTAAAAATACTGACTCGGCAGAAATTAGGGCTGCCGAAAGGGCCGGTATTGTACGGTAAAGACGCACAGAGTTAAATAGCTTCATAGCGCCTGGGAAGATTTTCTTTTCAGGATCGAATATTCGTCAACCATGCCTATCAATAGGCCCTTGAATGGACCCACGATAACCACTCTAAAGCACCAATACTACGCTACGTTCGCGGCGCACCCCCGCCAGGGCCCTGCATCATACCACCCAAGCCCCGCATCATGTTGGTCATGGCGCCTTTTTTCGTCAGCTTTTTCATGGTTTTCTGCATTTGCTTATGCTGTTTTAGCAACCGGTTGACGTCTTGAATCTGAGTACCGGATCCCATAGCAATGCGTTTTTTGCGAGAGCCATTGATGACATCAGGAAAACGCCGCTCGCCAGGGGTCATGGAATTGATAATCGCTTCCATCGGACCGAATGGATTTGCCTCCAACTTGGCCTGTGCTACTTTGGCCATACCGCCCATGCCTGGCAGCTTGTCGAGCATACTGGAGATGCCACCCATGTTGTTCATCTGTTGAATTTGGTCGCGGAAGTCTTCAAGGTCGAACTTTTTGCCCTTCTTTAGCTTGTTCGCCAATTTCTGGGCTTTGTCTTTATCAATCTTCTGCTCGACTTCTTCGATCAACGACAGGACATCCCCCATGCCGAGGATTCTTGACGCCAAACGGTCAGGGTGGAACGCCTCCAACCCATCAATTTTTTCGCTCACGCCCATGAACTTGATGGGCTTGCCAGTGATCGAGCGCACTGACAAGGCCGCGCCACCTCTGGCATCGCCATCAGTCTTGGTGAGAATGACACCGGTAAGCGGCAGCTGATCATTAAACACAGCAGCGGTATTGGCGGCATCCTGACCGGTCATGGCGTCAACCACAAACAAGGTTTCAACTGGCTTGATAGCGCCGTGCAGCGCCTTGATTTCGGCCATCATTGCCGTATCTATGGCCAGACGGCCGGCGGTATCGACAATTAGCACATCGCAAAATTGCCGCTTCGCCGCTGCCAGCGCATCACGGGCAATATCCAGCGGTTGCTGATCAGGACGACTCTCGAAAAAGCTCACCTTGGCTTCAAGTGCCAGGGTGCGCAGTTGATCAATCGCCGCCGGTCGATAGACATCAGTACTGACGACCATGACCGTTTTCTTCTCGCGAGCCTTGAGCCATACGCCCAACTTCGCAACAGACGTCGTCTTACCCGCGCCCTGCAAACCCGCCATCAGTATCACGGCCGGCGGCTGAGTACTCAGGTTGAGGCCAGTATCTTCGGCACCCATGACCCGGACCAGCTCATCGTTGACGATCTTGACGAAGGCTTGACCCGGCGATAGGCTCTTGGAAATGTCTTGACCAACAGCGCGCTCGCGAACTTGGTCAATAAAACCCTTCACCACCGGCAGCGCAACATCGGCCTCAAGCAGCGCCTGCCGAACTTCGCGCAGGGTTTCCTGAATATTTTCGTCGGTCAGTCGGGCTTTACCTGTCAGGTTGCCGAGAGTCGCACTTAGTCGTTCTGTTAAAGATTCAAACACTTGCTTTATCCTGAATCAGTTCGTTATTGAACCTGCTATCATAACCCAATTCACGCTGCTATTTTCAGAGACTCGACAATGAACACAGCTATTTTCGGAATCTTTGCCTGTCTACTGTATTCGGCAAGCGCAGGCACCCAAATCGCAGGTCTGCGCCGCGAGATCCCCGCAAAACACCTGTTCGTCTCTATCAGCGGCTTTGGCGCCATTATCTTTCACGGGCTGTTTATCTTTCAGGAAATCGCCACTCAAGAAGGCATCAACCTCGGCATTTTACCCATGGCCTGCCTCATCACGTTGGCCATTAGTAGCATTCTACTGATCAGCAGCCTACGCCGCCCGGTTGCCAACCTGGTGATTGCGATTTTTCCGCTCGCCATTATCGCTATCCTAGCCACCTTAGCAACCAAGACCGACTATATTCCGCGGCAACACATCGCTGAAGGCATTGTCACGCATATCGTGCTCTCCATTATCGCTTACGGCTTGTTAGCCATCGCCGCGCTGCAGGCCGTTATGTTGTCATTTGGCGACTATGAGTTGAAACATCGAAAATTCGGTCTCGTCAGGCACTTGCCGCCTCTGCAGACCATGGAATCATTATTATTCGAGTTACTTTGGGCAGGACTCATTTTTCTGACACTGTCCATCGTCAGTGGATTTATCTTTCTCGACGATATTTACAATCCCGGCTTGATCCATCACACCTCCATCACCATGGTCGCCTGGATCGTATTTTCGATCCTTTTGTGGGGACGGCACCAACTGGGCTGGCGCGGCGCTACCGCCTCACGCTGGACCCTGAGCGGCTTCGCCCTGCTGCTGTTAGGCTATTTCGGTAGCAAGCTGGTACTGGAAATCATTCTGACCAACAGCTAGTCAATCACCCTCAGACCTTGACAGGCTCAACCTCTGTCGCTGAAACTGGGCAGTCTTGAGTGATATGAGGTCCAATTCTTGGACGAGCCGTCGATCGGCGTCCTTAGCGGCGCCATTTTTGTACTAGTCGTACTGTCCGCGTATTTTTCCGGTTCAGAGACCGCCATGATGGCGATGAACCGCTATCGCCTGAAGCACCTGGCCAATGAGGGTCATGGGGGCGCACGCCGCGCCAGCCGATTACTGGAGCGGCCGGACAAGTTGTTGAGTGTCATCCTGATTGGCAATAATTTTGTCAACTTCTCTGCTGCCTCCATTGCGACTCTGCTGGCTCTTAAGATTTTCGGTGAATCAGGCATTGCCATTGCGCCGATCGCCTGCACCTTAGTGTTCCTGATATTTTCCGAGGTGGCACCAAAAACCGTATCTGCCGCCTACCCGGAGAAAATCGCGTTACCATCCTCCTATATTCTCGACGTGTTGATGTGGGTGCTGTATCCACTGGTCTGGCTGGTGAATGGGACTGCCAATGGTATCTTGCGGCTGGTGGGCTTTCGCCAGGCGCACACGGGGGAGGACAACCTCAGTCGAGAAGAGTTACGCACCGTTGTCTTCGAAGGTGCGCATATCGCCGCCCACCCACAAAACATGATGCTTGGCGTGCTCGATCTGGAGAAGGTCACCGTTGAGGATATTATGGTCCCCAGAACCGAGATATTCGGCATCGACCTAGAAGACGATCTGGATGAAATACTTGACCAGATCCGCGCAGCACAACATACCCGAATTCCTGTCTACAAAGGCGATATCGATAAGATCATTGGCGTCCTGCACATGCGCAGTGCGGCCAAATTTCTCACTGAAAATGATCTATCCAAGGCGCTGATTTTACAAGGCACTGACGAGCCTTATTTCGTACCCGAAAACACCTCACTGCAAACCTTACTGCTCAACTTTCAACAACAAAAGCAGCGCATAGGCATGGTGGTAGATGAGTATGGCGACATCCAAGGCATCGTCACCATTGAGGATATTATCGAAGAGATTATAGGTGAATTCACCACCGACCTGGCGAATACCAATATTGATATTCACCCTCAGGGTGACGGCACGTATCTTATCGATGGCGGCACGCATATCCGCCTGATCAATCGACAGCTAGGCTGGAATCTGCCGCAAGAAGGACCGAAGACACTGAATGGCCTCATCACCGAGTATCTTGAAACCATTCCCGAGTCGAATATCTGCGTACGGATCAACGGCTACCGAATCGAAATCGTGCAGATCCAGGACAATATGATCCGCACCGCCAAACTTATCGAGGCTCCTGGTCCAACCAGCGGATAGGCCCGCACTGACAACTGCCCGAAAACATCGCCTAAAACCCAGCCGCGCGTCTTAATTAACTTAACCTAAAGCGGCTGCCGACGGTCCAGCAGAATTTTGCCGATCTCATGCAACTCCGCTTCGTGCGCTTCCTCACGATAAGGCTCAAGCAGCGCGTCGGCCTCCCAGGCAAGCATGGCAGGCAATTGCAGGATGCGCGCTACGTAAGCATTGGCCGCATCTGACAAAAGCAACTCATAGGTTCGCGCACGAAACACCACCGGCGCGAAGAACGCATCAACTGCAGTGAAGTTCGAGCCAGCCAGGAACGGACCGCCGAAACGCTGCAATCCATCGCACCAGAGTTCATCAAGTCGATCTATATCCCGCTGCAGTGCTGCACTGACATCATTCAAACGTACGGTCACCCCGACGTTCATGGTGCACACCTCACGCAAGGCAGAAAAGCCTGAGTGCATTTCAGCACTGGCGCATCTTGCCCAGGTTCGCGCCGCCAGCGCCTCGGGCCAAACTCTTGAGTCCTGTTCATACAGGTATTCGACAATCGCTAATGAGTCCCAGACAACTTGTTCACCGTCCACCAGACAGGGCACCTTGCCGTTCGGGGAAAATGTCCTGAAAGCGTCGTAATTGTCCGGCAACAGAAATGGCACAAACCGCTCTTCAAACACCAGATCCAGGGCATGGAGTAAGATCCAGGGTCGCAGGGACCATGACGAATAGTTTTTGTTAGCTATATAGAGCTGATACACGCTTTCACCTGCTCGACCATAGCGCGTTCAGCGCCACTTGCGATTAATCGCTGCAATAATAGAACCGAAGGCGGCAGTGATCGTGTTCTGACTGAGGCCCACGCCATAGAATTTCGAATCAGCCTCATCGGTGATCGCGATGATACAGATAGCTTGCGCTTGACTACCTTCATTAAGCGCATATTCCTGATAGTCGATGACGTTCAGCGGTTCGTTCAGCGTTTCAACCATGGCGGCGATAAACGCATCGATCGGACCATTACCTTCACCACGAATATCGATAACGTTCTCGCCAACCTTGATACGCGCCTCGCAGACCTGGCGCTCGCCATTAGCCACCACTTTATAATCGATGAGCCTATAGGGACCCTCGACCTCAACAAATTCATTGACGAAAGCGTCCCAAATCGTGTCTGGCTTGAGCTCACCGCCGCCCTCTGAGAGCTTTTGAATAACGGGGCTGAACTCCAACAACAGTGGCCTGGGCAATGATACCCCGTAGTAACTTTCGAGAATAAACGCTACACCGCCTTTCCCAGACTGACTGTTGACCCTAACTGTTTCGCGATAAGAGCCACCGACATCCGTCGGATCAATGGGCAAGTAGGGCACCTCCCAGATACCTGCTGATTCGCCATCAACTCTCGCCATTCCTTTACGAATCGCGTCCTGGTGGGAGCCAGAGAAGGCGGTAAACACCAACTCGCCAGCATACGGCTGACGCACATGGATCGGAATTTTCGTGCACTCTTCAGAGACCGCAACGATCTTTGGCATATCGCTCAGATACAGCTCGGGATCGACGCCTTGAGAAAACATATTCATGGCCATGGTGATCAGATCGCAGTTACCTGTGCGCTCTCCATTACCAAACAGCGTCCCTTCGATACGGTCGGCGCCAGCCATCAAACCCAACTCTGAGGCAGCGACACCGGTACCCCGGTCATTATGGGTGTGCAGGCTAATGACGGCCTTGTCGCGCTGGGGCAGATGGCGGATAAACCATTCCAACTGATCGGCATAGATATTGGGGGTAGCCATCTCTACGGTTGACGGCAGATTCAAAATCATCTTCTTGGCCACGGTGGGTTGCCAGACATTCATCACGGCATCACAAATTTCCACCGCAAAATCCATTTCCGTCGCCGTGTAGCTCTCTGGCGAATATTCCAAAATCACGTCCGTACCTTCCGCCTGCAGTATATCCGTGTGGGCCTTCACCATGGCCGTTGCATCGGTCGCTAATTGCACCACCTGCTCGCGGCTCATATTGAACACGACTTTGCGCTGCAAAGTACTGGTGGAGTTATACAAGTGGAAGATTACCTGCCGCGCCCCTTTCACCGCCTCACAGGTGCGTATGATGAGCTCTTCCCGGGCTTGGCACAGCACCTGAATAATGACGCCATCTGGGATCATGTTCTGCTCGATAATGAGCCGGACAAAATCAAAGTCGGTTTGTGATGCGGCCGGGAACCCGACCTCAATTTCTTTGAAGCCCAACTCCAGCAACAACAGATACATCTTGAGCTTTTCGTCCGGTGTCATGGGCTCAATAAGTGCTTGATTACCATCCCGCAGGTCGACACTACACCAGCGCGGCGCATGACTGATGACTTGGTCAGGCCAGGTTCTATCGGGCAAAGCCACCGGCTGAAAGGCTTTATATTTTTGAAACGGCATTTTCCGCGGCGTTGCGGCTTCTAACGGTTGATTTTTAGCAGTCATGATCGTCATTCTTATAAGGTTTTACAGATTTATCGGGCTTGCTTACCTGCCCGGGAGCGGCATAAATTGGACGATGTAGGAGTTTCGACAGGCCGCCTACAACGGCAGTCTTAGCAGCAGGTCAGCAACAGGCAAGCCCAACAAATCAATGCTGTCAGGGGTTGCTTGGGACCGAGATACGTTCATTAACGTGCCTATCTGTGTGGTATATGCGGGGGCTTGAGCGGCTTAATATAGCGTTATAAACACACGTTGCCAACCCCTGGGGGCAGCTAGACCGCGTCTTGGCGTACCAAATCACGCTTGTAACGTTTGAAATTTTCAACATAGTGCAGGGCGCTCAGCGTCATACCTTGAATTTGCTCAGGACTCAGCTGTCGAACTATTTTACCTGGAGAGCCCATGACCATGGAGCCATCAGGAATCTCTTTACCCTCAGCAATCAGAGAATTCGCACCGATCAAACAATTTTTGCCGATTTTCGCGCCGTTAAGGATGACTGAATTGATGCCAATCAGACTACCCTCGCCGATCTCGCAACCGTGCAACATTACCATATGACCGACCGTGACATTCTTACCCACAGTTAATGGAAACCCATGATCCGCGTGCAGCACAGAGCCATCCTGGATATTCGAGTTTTCACCAATAGTGATCAAATCATTGTCACCGCGAAGCACCGCGTTAAACCAGATGCTGGCATTATTCTCTAATATGACAGAGCCAATAACACTGGCGCTATCTGCGATGTAGTAGTCATCACCGCGAATTTCAAGGGCTCTATCTCCCAGGCTATAGATCATATCGCTGTCTCCATTGGTCAAGATGCCAGTTTACCTGATTCCGCCTGCCTTAGGCTAAACACTGGCCAAACACTGAGTAAAGAGCGCAACGGGGCTGTTCTAAGTACCGCCCACAGGTATACTGACGCCATGAATTATTGTAGTCAGTGCGGCGCTGCCGTGATCGAAAAAATTCCCACCGGCGACAACCGCTTACGTTTCGTGTGCGCAACCTGTGAGCATATTCACTATCAGAATCCGCGTATCATCGCCGGTTGTCTGCCGATATATGGTGATCGCGTCTTGCTCTGCAAACGGGCCATCGAGCCACGGGTCGGGCGCTGGACTCTGCCGGCTGGGTTTCTAGAAAATGGCGAGGCCACCAGCGCTGGCGCCTTGCGAGAAACTCGCGAGGAGGCCAATGCTAACGCTACGATTATTGACCTGTACACCTTATTCAGCCTACCTCATATCTCACAGGTCTATATGTTCTTTCGGGCTGAGCTGTTAGATCTGAACTTCAGCGCCGGAGAAGAATCTCTCGACGTTCAATTGTTCACCGAGGCTGAAATCCCTTGGGACGAGCTGGCATTCCCGGTGATCAACAAAACGCTGGAACATTACTTTGCCGACCGCCAGACTGACCTGTACCCAGTCCGCTATACGGACCTGGAATTTCCAGCCCGAAAAATCAGTTAACGAACACTCTGGCGTTCCTGAACATCCGTAGCCAAGGACTGTCTTCATTCCAGTCAGCAGGATGCCAGGCATTCTGCACCGTTCGAAATACCCGTTCAGGGTGGGGCATGATCGCGGTGAAGCGCCCGTCGACGTTTGTGACACCGGTAATACCCAGTGGCGACCCATTAGGGTTCATGGGGTAGCCCTCAGTCACCGCTAGTCGATGATCAACAAACTGCATCAACACCTGACCACTGTCCACTAAAGACTGCGCCCCGACGCTGTCAAGTTCTGCCCGACCTTCGCCGTGAGATACTGCGATGGGCATATGCGAGCCGGCCATACCGGCAAACAACACCGACGGACTAGGCTGAATTTGTACCAGCGAGAACCGCGCTTCAAACTGCTCTGAACGATTGGTAACAAATCGCGGCCAGTTTTCTGCACCTGGGATCAGGCTGTGTAACGCCGCCATCATCTGACAACCATTACAAACACCGAGACCAAAGGTATCAGACCGCTCGAAGAAACCGGCAAACGCTTCGCGCGCACCAGCGTTAAACAGGATCGATTTGGCCCAGCCTTCACCGGCACCCAGGACATCGCCATAGGAAAAACCGCCACAGGCAACCAGTCCCTTAAAGTCGGCCAGGTCCACATGACCCGCTAGCACCTCACTCATGTGCACATCGACAGTCGCGAACCCGGCGCGGTCAAATACCGCTGCCATTTCTGTCTGGGAATTAACCCCCTGCTCACGCAGGATCGCAATACGCGGCCTGACACCAGTATTGATATAGGGTGCGGCAATATTGTCATTGAGATCAAAAGACAGCTTGGCACTCAGCCCCGGATCAGAGTCATCAAGGAGGCGTGCAAATTCTTGATCGGCACCCACGGGGTTATCACGTAAGCGCTGGATATGGTAACTGGCTTGCGACCAACGTTGCTGGAGACTGGCTCGGGTCGCGCTAAACACAGTCTGACCCTGGTGAATAATCTCCACCACTTGCGCCAGACGCGGTCGGGCAATCACTTCACAGCTTAGGCCGCGCTCACGAAATAAGGCCTGGACCGCTGCCGAGTTGCTCGCCTGCACCTGGAATACGGCCCCAGGCTCTTCATTGAACAGCTGCGCCAATAAGTCAGCATGGCTGTCACCATCGAGGGTGATCTGGACGCCCATTCGGCCGGCAAAGGCCATCTCCAAAATGGTCGCGAGCACGCCGCCGTCTGATCTGTCGTGATAGGCCAACAGCTGCTCACGCACCACGCTGGACTGCATCAGTTCAAAAAATGCTTTGAGCGAATCAGCTCGATCAAGATCCGGCGATTCGTCACTGAGTTCATTGAAACACATTGCCAGTATGGATCCGCCCAGGCGGTTGGCGCCGGCACTCAAGTCCACCAACAACAGTTCGGTACTATCACTGCGAGTTAATTCTGGCGTCAGGGTGTCACGTACATCTGTCACGGGGGCAAAAGCCGATATAGCCAACGACAAAGGTGAAGTGACGGTTCGGGCTTCGCCGTCCTGCTGCCATCGGGTTTGCATGGACATAGAATCCTTGCCTACCGGTATACAAATACCTAATTCAGGGCACAACTCCAGACCCACTGCGGCCACGGTCTTATAGAGGTTGGCGTCTTCGCCAGGGTGACCGACCGCCGCCATCCAATTGGCAGACAGTTTAATATCACTGATACGCGCGATTTTTGCGGCAGCAATGTTAGTGATCGCCTCAGTAACAGCCAGACGCCCTGAAGCCATACTGTCTAGCAGGGCAACGGGGGCTCGCTCTCCCATCGCCATAGCCTCACCAGTATGCGCTTGGTAGCCACTGGTACTGACGGCCACGTCGGCAACCGGAGTTTGCCATGGTCCCACCATTTGGTCGCGCGCCACCATGCCACCAACGGTGCGATCACCAATGGTAATCAGGAAACTCTTGCTCGCCACAGACGGATGACCAATCACCCGGTGGATCGCTTCTTCGAGACTAAAGTTGAGGACCAGCGGGTGCGTCAATGACTGCCTTGATACAGCATCTTTATGCATTTTAGGTGCCTTGCCGAATAATAC
>JABMOJ010000471.1 GCA_013204195.1 SAR86 cluster bacterium | reverse complement strand
TAACCCCATAATTCATATAAGGCGGCGTCTCTGGGTAATTCATGAACATCATGTCACCGGTATGCTCATCAACTTTAAACTCCCCCGCCACGCCATCTTTTAGTAACTTCGCCCAATTCTGGTCTGGGCCCAAGTTTTCTAGCGTCACAGGGTCGAGCCGCCAGGGCTCACTTCCCTGAGACATCACTGCCAGTAATTTCCCTGCATGGCCGATCACATCCGTACCGGCATTGTCTTTCATGGCGCCAATAGCGCCCCAGCCTCGCCGAGCACCCATCTGAGGCTCTACCAGACCAGGCCACAGCGACTTCCCAGCCGCCTTCTCAGCGAGCAACCCAGTGGTTTCGACAAACCGATTTCGATACGCCATTTTACCGTCTTTAAAATAAGCACTATGGAGCATGCCATCGCCATCAAACGGGTGATAGTAGCCCATCGGTTCATGTATTTGATTATGCGTATTGCGAACATACACACCATTTAGATCGCGAGGAATCTCACCAATAACAGTAAGACTCTCAGAGTTAGCGTTGTACTCAACCGCATTAGATTTAAATAAACCATTTAGATAAGCATTCTCATTATCAGGCGCTATGGTCAACGTCGTGACACTATGAATCTCTAACATTTACAGGATCCTCTTTAGATTCCAATAGTTGAAGGTGTTAAGCCTTAAGATTATTCCGCGCGAGAAATGCTAACAGTTGCTGATTGAAATCATCGGCTTGCTCAGCCCAGGCGTAGTGGCCTGCGTTTTCAATACACACAAACTCGCTGCCAGTCACTCTTGCAGACATCTCTCGCATCAAGTCAGGCGTGCCAATGGGGTCATGTCGACCAGCGATAAATAGAGTGGGAACATCTAACTTTTCTATCACGCCAGCTCCTTTATAAGAGGCTATAGCAGCGATAGCTGCCCTGAACGCAGGCTCTGGCGTCTTAGAGGCGCAATCCACGATAAGATCACGATCTGCGCAAACATTGCCAGAATACATCATTGTTGATACCAACGGCCCCGCTACCTTCGCAAACCGAACACCGTGATCCAGAGGTGCGATGCGTTCTCTGATGAACGTCTCCTGGAACTCAGCACTCATATGGCCCATTGACGCGACCGTGGCAGAAATCACCATTGCATGAATAAGATCTGGCCTATACTCATAAACCTTAGGCGCTATAAGGCCACCCATACTATGACCGACAATAATATTGCGCTTAGATCCCAGATGCTCGATCAGGCCCACGCACTCTCGGGCGAGTAGCTCGATACTATAATCCTCTGGCAGAAGGCTTTGGCCGTATCCGGGTGCGTCCCAGGCGACTACGCGATAGCCTTGACTGACAAAATACGTGATTTCATTACGCCAGTAGTCTTTGGATCCATAAGCACCATGCAGTAAAAAGATCGTTATATCGCCATCACCCTTGGTCACGTAATCCGGAATTTCGCTTGCATTCATTACTCAACACCTCAGCCTTGCAGTTACGCCTAATTGACGATTAGGGCGCTTCGATGACCACCTTTCGCGCCAGCCCCAAAAATCACTCAATTTACCTATGGCGCCCAGATACCACCGTTAACATGCAGAACTTGACCGGTGATATAACTCGCCGCCGCGCCGAGTAAAAACAGGATTGGCCCCGACATTTCTTCAGGCTCACCCAAACGACCTAATGGCACTATCGAATGATACTGAGTTGAGTCGACACCTGATTTCTCAACGCGTCTCGGCCTACCAGTACCACCCTGCAGGAAAGCTGTATCAAATACACCGGGAGAGATGACATTTACGCGGATACTCGGTGACATTTCAGTGGCCAGCGCTTTGCCCAAAGCTACAACTCCGGCTTTTGCTGCTGCATAAGGGGCGTAGCCGTCAAATACAACTCGATGGCCGAAAGTAGAGGCGATAAGCACAACACTGGGACTGTCGCCCTTTTCGAGCAGGGGTATTGCCCCACGGCATACCAAGAACATGCCACGCAGTCCAACCGCACCTACAGAATCCCATGCATCTGCCGTAAGGTCCTTAATAGGTGTCACTTGACCGACAAAACCAGCCAAATTGACTAACCCATCAATTGCGCCCCATTTCTCCTCTATATTTTTGAATGCGCTATTGACCGAAACTTCATCAGCAAGGTCACACGGTATTGACACGGCACCCTCTGGCACAGGATTTAGCTCGATCGAAATCGCCAAGTCCAAAACCACGACTCTCAAACCATGGCTCAAACATGCTCGAACCAAAGCTTGACCCATGCCTCCACAACCGCCAACAATTACTATACGACTGCCTATTGCAGGTACAAATTGAACACACGTCATCACAAGCCGCCCGAACAGATAACTTCCAATATTTTGTCAATCAAAAAATAGACCCCCGGTATTACCGAGGGTCTATTTTCTAGAATGCCGCTGAAAAGGTTAAACCGACGGTCCTTGGTGGCGCATACAACTCAACTGAACCACCATAACTACTGACAATGGCATGCCTGGTTATCAGTTCGTCGCTCAGATTCTTACCCCACAATTCGACCGTATAGGCGCCCGTGGAGTCGGTATATTTGGCAGAGGCATCAATTTTGGTGTAGTTGTCATGATAAGCAACATCCAGGTTTGTTGCCTCGGTATAGAAATTATCTGAATGACTCGCCCCTGCTCTCAGTCGCAGCTCACCGCCACTCGCAAAATCAGTGAAGTACTCAGCCTCGAAGGTATACTTGTTCTCAGGCGACCTTGGTACGACATTAGCGTCGAAGGTGCCGCCAACAAATTTGGCGTCCAGCGTAGAGTGCGTTCCCGACAAGGTAAAGTTATCGGTCACCGCAAATGCAAACTCAACTTCGGTTCCTGATGATTCGATAGACGCATTCTCTGAAACCAGGGCATGGTCCACCAATCTAAACAATTGAAGATCGGTCACTTCCATATCAAAATAGGTGATATTTAGGCGAACACGGTTATCCAACCATTCAGTTCTCGCACCTAGTTCAATGTTTGTAGCCAGTTCAGGCTCAAGCGTGCCCGCTGCGCCCCCTGCATCAGTAGATTGCGATAAAAACATGCCGCTTTTATAGCCCTCTGACCACGTAGCATAAAGCATCTTGTCATCGTCAATCGCATAGTCGAGCGTAACGCGACCAGTAAAAGCACTCCAGCTATCATTGAGGCCTTTAAGATCATAAACGATATTGGTTGGACTGCTATTATAACTCTGGTCCATGTCCTTATTATCCCACGTCTGCCGCCCGCCTAGGGTTAGGTTAAGCTTGTCGATAACGGCAAAGGTGATTTGGCCAAAAACGGCCTTACTTGTATTCTTGGCTTTTTGCAGCCAGCTGCGATCCAACAACACGCTAACTGGCGCTATGACGCCTGCGGCAAATTGGATCGGCACGTTGGCAAAGCGATCAATATTTTCTTGAATCCCATAAACGCCAGCAACCCAATGGATGTTGTCAGTAGTATTGCTTAAACGAAATTCCTGAGAAATTTGATCGGATTCTTCGCCTTCATTATCAACCACACCTAGTAAACCCGGAGGGGCATCCATTCCACCTAATTCATGGCTCCAATCGTAGTCTGCCTCACGGTATGCTGTTATCGACGTTAACTGCATCGCCTCGAAATCGTGCTCAACTCGCATTGATAGCCCAAAAACTGTTTTATTCGAATGCTGCACCACCGACTGGCCGCACTTACGCGGATCATCGGTACCTTCATCTATAATCATTTGCGTTAAGTATGCATGCTGCTCTGGCGTACCTTTATCGGTATCTCTGTCGAGCTTGGTTAAATCACGGCACTCACCATTCGGTTTGTCTTTTGAATAATCGCTACTTAACAGCACCTCTGTCGCATCCGATGGGTTGAATAACAACTGACCACGAATGCTCAAGTTATCCACGTCATCTAACTCTTGACCGTTATTAATATTCTCAGCGTACCCTGACGTCGATCGACTACTAAACGTTAACTTACCGTTCACCGAGTCATTGATAGCGCCATTCACAGCACCCCGGATCATTTTCAGACCATAGTTTCCCATCGTCACGCTAGCTTTACCTGAAAATTCATCCGTCGGCTTTCTGGTGTACATGCTAATCGCACCACCCGTAACATTACGACCATATAAGGTGCCTTGCGGCCCTCTCAGTATTTCGATACGGTCCAGGTCATATATGTCAGCAGAGCCACTTCCTGAGCGACCGATATAAACTTCATCGATGAACAAGCTCACCGTTGGATCCGCGCCAGCTGAGTCAGCTGTACTTCCCACGCCTCTTAAAAAAAGCTGAGGCTCGCCAATGTTAAACTCCGTAAAAGTCAGGTTAGGCGTCTTTAACGCAACATCACCCAAGCTCGTAATACCAGCAGCACTTAACTTGTCACCTGATATCGTGGTGACAGCAAGAGGCACGTCCTGAGTGTTCTGAGTACGCTTTTCGGCTGTGACAATAATCTCCTCTAACACCGCAGCGTAGCTTGTCTGGCTATACAATAGCGCAGCCAACAATAGCCCAGGATATTTCAGAGACTTAAAACACTTTCCATTGTTCGTCTTCATTTTACTCACCCTCTAGTTAACTCTATTATTGTTATAGTTTCCGCCGTAGGAACTCGACCAACAGCCGATTGAATGCCTCCGGATTTTCCGCCCAGCCAAAGTGACCGACATCACTCATGCAGTGGTACTCAGCATCAGCGATCTTGCTCGCCATTTTTTCCATAACCAGTGGTGGTGCCGCCGTTAGATCCAAAGCACCAGCGATACAAAGAACCGGAACGTTCATTTTTGGCAATAGGTCCCGCGCCTCGAAGTGCGTAATCGCTTCAATTGCCGCTCTAAATGTTTCCTCGCGCATCAGGGAGACAACTTGCAGCATTAGATCAACCGCGACCCCCTCTGCACCGGGC